>JAHEMV010000064.1 GCA_024643455.1 Cytophagales bacterium | reverse complement strand
GGACATATCTCTATGGCGCATCATCGGATGCAAAGCGAAATTTAATGGCAACATACGCACTTCAGTGGGGTGCCATACAGGCAGCGCAACAGGCAGGGTGCGAAGAATACGATATGTTTGGTACTGCTCCAAATGGCAATCCATCGCACCCAATGCATGGATTATATCGATTCAAATCCGGTTTTGGAGGAAAACTATTTCATAGAATGGGGTGTTGGGACTATCCACTAAATCAGGAAAAGTACGCTGTTTTCAGAGCACAGGAAGTGACCAGCCAAAAATACCACACCAATTAATTTGAATAAGAGCGGGCAAAACGAGGCTTAATAAAAAGTCCGGACTCAATATTTCACGAAATGGGATAGTACACAAAAAGTTACCACACAAAAGTGCCAACTGTTCCTGCATTAAGATTACTAGTTACCTTTCTATTTTTATATTCTATGTTAAAAGATTGAACCGCATTGCTATCATTTAGTACAATCAGCACCTTCTTACCATCCGCTCGTTGAAAGGCTACATTTTGCAAACTTCCAGGAATATTTGTGCCAATTCTTACCGAACCTGGACGAACAAATTTTGAAGCATGCGCAATTATATAGTATGAAACATTCCTTGAAATCGTGGTTGAGTTAACAGTTAAGGCCCCCAAACAAGTGGTGCATCCTCCATTGGTATGGGGACCCAGAGCGGCATTTGCGGCCAGGTTCCATTCCAAAACATTGCGACTCCAGTTTCGCGTCGCACCAATAATAAGATTTTTAAGGTGCCAGTTTAGATCGCCGTTAAAATCTCCCCCAGAACTGGTGTATTGCTCTGTAAAATAAACATGCTTATCGGGATATGCATCATGTACCTGACTTAGCGCTTTGATATCTCCTCCATACAGATGAAAAGCTGATCCATCAATATATTTATAAGCCAAGGCATCACCTAGAACATCCAACGGATAGGATGGTACATCACAATTGTGGTCGTATAAAATAATTTTTGTATTTATTGACGCATCTTCAAATGCCGGACCCAGATTATTTTTTATAAAATTTGCTTGTTCCAATGATGTCATATACATACTTGGATTGTTGTCGGGATTGAGTGGTTCATTTTGAGGTGTAATAGCATCAATGGTTATTCCCTCTGCTGCCATCCCCTGGATGTATTTTACAAAATAATTTGCATAGGTTTGATAATATTTGGTATCCAGACTTCCTCCAATAAAATTATCGTTTGTTTTCATCCATACTGGAGCGGACCAAGGGGTACCCAAAATTTTGATGCCTGGATTTATTGCTAAAATTTCCTTTAACAATGGAATGAGATTCGTTGTTTCAGCAGTTAAACTAAAACTGGTAAGGTCAATATCCGTCTGCCCTAAAGGTTTGTCATCATATGTATAGGGTGATGCACTCAGGTCAGAAGCTCCAATACTGATACGTAAATAACTGATTCCAATAAAGGTACTATCCGTTCTGAAAAGTTCGTCCAGCAGGGATTTACGTTTTGCATCAGGAAGACTATAGATTAGCGAAGCACTGCCGCCAGTGAGTGTATATCCGAATCCTTCCATAGTTTGAAATGTTTCGGTTGTATCCACATTGATTGTTGGGTAACTGTTTGTTTTTTCATTAAAGAGTAAACTAACGTTTTGCTTTTTGAAAAAAGATCCGAGGTTAGAATCTGTAAGCCATAGATCAACATCTGTTTCTAAAGGCGATATAATGGGATCAGTAACAATTGGCTTCGATACCGAGTCATCTTTAGAACATGATATGAAAAAAGAAAAGGTTAAAGGAAGAATTAAAAATCGCTTGAAATAGATGTGTAACATAGAAACCATAACTAATTATTTTAAGCGTTAAAATTAAATTATAATTTTTAGGAACGACTTAATTTCTATAACCTTTATTCAAATAATCCAGGTTTAAAAAATCCAGTGAAATCAAACCATTTATAAACCATAATTGTTTTTAACTGTGAAGTGGTTTCTGAATATTCAATTTATAAATAAATCAAAATAAATTTTATGGATAATTTAAGTAAAATCGGGTTAAACAAGGAGAAAAGTAAAGAATTGGCGGGATTGCTCAATGATCTGCTTGCTAACTATTCTATTTTTTATCAAAACACCAGGGGGTATCATTGGAATATCACCGGAGAAAAATTTTTCGAGCTTCACCTTAAGTTTGAAGAACTCTATAATGACCTTTTTGTGAAAATTGATGAAGTAGCTGAGCGAATTTTAACCCTTGGATACAATCCTGGACATAAGTTCACCGATTATTTGAAATCTTCTGCTATTCCGGAAAGCAGTGAAGTCTCTGATGGGAAAAAAGGTGTGGAGCAAATTCTTGATGCATTTAGTATTCTGCTTAAAAAACAGCGGCACATTCTAAACCTTTCTGCTGAAATTGAAGATGAAGGTACCAATGCTTTAATGAGTGATTACATTCGCCAACAGGAAAAACTGGTTTGGATGTACTCTGCTTTTTTAAAGAAATAAATTTTTCCAGAATATAAAAGGGACAAGGTTGGGTATCAGACTCGAACCTTTTTATTTAGCCAAGGCGTAATTACTCGTTTGATTTTTAGCATTATACGTGATGATACGCCTCATATTGCTATGAAATTCGTTGATGATTTTATTGTGGAAAAAAGGATATAAATACTTATCTCTAAATTTAGAATCGCTTTTCACATAGCTTTTATGTATGATTTGAGTATATCCTTTTTCGGTTTCGACAAACTGAATAGACTGTTTTCCTTTAGCCTTCCCTCCTTTCAGATAACTGAATTCAAAAAGTCTTTTTTCACGATCTACATTTATTATTTCAAATGCAACGGGCAGGTTATAAAATCCATTTAATATTTTCAAATTAAGATAATAAATCTGGCCTATTGCCATCCCTAAAAACCGCTGATCGGCATATACGATTGATTGTGTACCCCTACAAAAAAGCATTCCAAATGATACCCTATTGATGTCCCATACATCTGTCTGATTTGAAAATTTATAATTATCCCAAACAATATCTACTGGTTCCTTAATGATATAGTGCTTTTCGTAATTTTTAAAATCCGTCAAATCATCATCTCGGTTTACCGAGCTTTCCAAATCTGAAAAGGTCTGAATATGCTGCTCTTGTTGTTCCTGTATATACGCCCTGATCTTTGGTTGTCGGATATGTGAAATGTCTATAGTTCGAAAACTTAATTGTGCCTGAATTAAACCAGGAAACGCAATCATATTGATTAAAAATACAATTTTTATATAGGTGCTCAAATAAAGGTGTTTAGATGAAAAAATGATTTCATCAGGTTATGAAAATATTTAAAATATCAATTGATAAATCAATGAAGTTTTAAATATATGCATCTTTTCCTATTCACCTTGGAGGTATTTCGATATCAGCTGATCTATGTATGAAATTAGATGAAGTTGAATAAAAACAGCACCAAATTATTCGTTTCTCAGTGAGTCAACGGGATTGGTTCGCGCTGCTTTCCATGTCTGTAAACCAACCGTGAGCCAGGCAACAAATATTGCAGTTCCACCAGCAAATAGAATGGACAGAACACTAATATTTATGCGATAAGCAAAAGTATTCAACCAATGACTCATCCCCCACCATGCAACTGGAATCGCAATGATAAAACCAATGATGACATAATAGGTAAATCCTTTGGATAGTAATAGAAGAATTTCCATAACCGTTGCTCCCATAACTTTTCGAATACCAATTTCTTTAAATCGTTGTTCGGCTGTATAGGAGGCAAGCCCGAAGAGACCCAAAACACCAATAATCACAGCGATTATTGAAAAATAATATACAAGATCACCTACTTGCTCATCTTCTTCATAAAGCTGATTGAACCGAGCATCTACAAAATAGTATGAAAAAGGAAATCCGGACCTGAGGTAACTCCATTGATCTTGTAAATAAGTCATGGTTTCCGCTTGGTTTTCATGATTAATTTTAATCGCCAGTGAGCCCCCCCGATCTTTATTGATCATAAAAATAATAGGCGCAATAGCCTGTTTCAAACTTTCAAAATGAAAATCTTTTACTACACCGGTAATAAAGCCATTGCGATCACCATAATTTATTTTCTTTCCTATTGCATCATCATTACTTCTCCATCCGGCAGCCCGAACAGCTGCTTCATTGATTATAAAAGCCTCCGAAGAATCACTGGCAAGGCGCTCATCAAAATCTCTTCCCGCAATCACTGGAATTTCCATTGTTTTCAAAAAATCGAAATCGATGTGGACATCAGCCAAACGGAAATCCAGATTTTTCATTTTCCCATCTACTTCGACCGCTCCTCCCTGAGAATCCAATAATCTTCCCGACGGAATTCTGCTCGATAAGGACACCGATTCTATGCCTTCATGCTGAAGGAGTTGATTCTTGACTATCGAATATTTTGATTGTATGTCTTCACTAAATGGGAGTACCACGATCCGATTTTTACCAAATCCAAGGTCCTTGTTTTTAACATAGGTCAGCTGATCATTTACCACACCTACACCAATTAGCATAACAATCGAAATAAAAAATTGAAAAATTACCAATACCGATCTCATGCTTCCTTTCCCACTTTTTGAACCTGTCCCTTTAAGTACCGTTGCAGATTCGAAAGAAGACAGATATAATGCCGGATAGGTTCCTGCCACAAATCCGGTAAAAATTGTAATCGCTGCTATTAATGCCAGTAAAAAATGATTATTGAACAGATCAAAGGAAAGCGCCCTTTGACTAAAATTATTAAACCATGGCAATAATAAATTTACCGTAAATATGGCAATGACCATGGCTAAAATGGCAAAAAGCATCGATTCTATTAAAAATTGCTGGATCACCTTGAATCGAAATGCCCCCATGACTTTTCTTATTCCCACTTCGCGCGCTCTTTTCGTTGATCTGGCTGTCGAGAGGTTGATATAATTGATACAGGCTAGTATCAAAATAAATGATGCAATAATGCTAAAAAGATAGATATAATTAATATCGCCATTTTGTTCTATTTCACTATCCAAATGCGACTGCAAATGGATATCGGTGATATTCATTAAATGCAATTTGTTGAAATTGGATGCTGGGCCTGCCTCTTCAGTTTTCAAATGGTTGTCGATAAATTGGGATAAGTTTTTTTCAAAATCCTGAACATCCGTCCCTTTTTTTAATTTTATAAACGTTGAGAAATTATTGCTTCCCCATGCACTCATAAACGGCTCATGCCCTCCATAATATTCCTCCACCAGCACCATTGGCGCAAACATAGTGGGATGCAAATGTGAATTTTCTGGCACATCTTCAATGATTCCGGTGACTTTCAATTCAACCGTGTTATTAAAGTTTATTGTTTTTCCAATTGGACTTTCATCGTTAAAATACTTGTTGGCAGCACGCTGTGTAAGTACAATTGAGTAAGGATCAATCAAAGCAGTCGCGGGATCTCCTTCTACCATTTTCCAGGAAAACACTTCTAAAAATTCAGGATCTGCAAAGAAAAAATTTTCTTCTATAAAACGCTTATCATCTGTAATCATCAAAGGATCAAAATTAAGTAAGCGGACAGATTGTTCTATTGTCCCTTCGTAATCCATCTTTAGTAAGGGTGAAAACGGCGGAGCCAAATGCCCCAAATGCAAATTAACTGAACCGTCCGGATTGACCCAGGATCGGCTTATTCTAAAAATCCTTTCATGGTCCTTGTTATAGTTATCATAACTCATTTCATTTTGGACATAAAGCAAAATGAGCATACACGAAGCAATTCCCACAGCAAGCCCAAAAAGATTGATCAAAGAATAGACCTTCTGACGGTTCATGTTTCGCAAAGCTATTATGAAATAGTTTTTAATCATGGTTTAGGAATTCAAATTAGAAGCATTTTTAGCGTCAACAAACTAAAGAAGCCAAAATGATAATAAGGTTGCATGTAGCTTTAAATTATTCAATATGATTGATAATGTAATAAAGCTTTTTATAAATGGAAAAAAAATTATTTAAATGGATTGGAGAATTACCTCAATCCGATAATTATGACTGACAGTTATTTTTAAAGGTAAAATTGTAATAAGAAATGAAAATTGCAGCTAATCCATTATCTTTTTAGTCTCCTCTTCGGTTCCGAGAAGTACGGCAATCCACTTGGTCCGATCATAATGTTCCAGAATAATTTTAATGGTCATTGTAAAAGGAACAGATAAAAACATTCCCACGGCTCCAAATATAAATCCCCAAATTATTAATGATAAAAAAACAACCAGGGTGGATAAACCCAAACCCCTCCCCATCACTTTTGGCTCAACAATGCTCCCCATCACCACATTTACTATCAAATATCCAATGCCTGTCCAAAACATTCCACCGGCACCAAGCTGTACAAGGGCCAATAGCATTGTAGGTGCAGCAGCTATTATGGATCCGATGTTAGGGATATAATTCAACAGAAAAGCAATCAATCCCCATAATACTGGATAGTCCACGCCGATAATGAGCAGCCATATCCAAATAAAAATCCCAGTCAGCAAACTGATCACCGTTTTAATGGATAGATAACTGCGAATACTCGAACCAATTTTATCTAAATATTTTAATGAATTTCCATGTTTATTTTCAATTACATGCGCTTTTTGGGCAAAGCTATTCCCCTCCAGTAACATAAAAATGGTGATAAACATAATCATAAAGGAATCAGACATCATTCCACCAATCTCACCAACAACACTTGTAGTAAAAATCAAAACTTTTCCCGGATCAACCATATTAATCAATTGCTTTGAATCCAAATGTGCTCCTTTGTCATTTAAATAAGCCACCGTAGAAACCGCTATATCTCTTAAATTTTGTTCATATTTTGGAGCATCATTTGAAAACCTGGAAATGGAATTTCCAATGATCCCGCCAAAAAATACAAACAAAACCAACATACTTAGTAGCACGATAGTTATAGCCAAAAAATAAGGTACTCTTTTTTTTGTAAGCCATAATATCGGTTGCATACAGATTATACTTAAAAAAAGTGCAAGTATTATCGGCAGAATAATTGATTTAGAAGCCATTAAGCCAGCTATAATGATAAAAACAGCTGCAATTGAAATCAATGGAGAAATGGTGCTTTTTTTCAGAGTTTGCATTTTCAGGCTTATAAATTAACGTGGACTGTTAAAATTACTCTACACTATGTATTGTAAATTGACGTAGCAAAGAAATTCAAAAAATAATACTAAATCTATTTAGTCATCATTTTATTATTCTTTAATCGGATATTTTATTTGGGCAAATGACTTGTGACAATTCCTTTTTCTTTAGAACTATAATTAACTCAATCAAAATCATCATTGAGGATGGTTTTTTATTAATGAACAATTAGTTTTGTTCCCCATGGGAGAAACCATCACAAGAATCGTAACCATTTATTTAGTCGGCATTACAGGCATCTGGAAATCCATTCCGGTGGGAATAATACTAAAATCCCATCCCCTGGAAATTGGTATTTTAACTTCCCTGGGTTCCATAACCACAGTGTTTATCTTGTTCTTTTTTGGGGATTTTGTAAAAAAATGGGTTTTAAAAAAATGGAATGCCGATAAGCTGGAAAAGAAAAAAGGGAAATTTACAAGGATCATGGATAAATACGGCATTATCGGCATAGGCATTATTTGTCCCGGAATTTTCGGACCAATCACATGCATCATCGTCGGATTATTTGTTGTGAAAAACACCTCCAAACTCATGCCCTATCTCTCAATAGGAATTATTTTGTGGTCTTTTTTACTTACCTACATTGCCACGTCAGGCATTGATCTGTTGAAAAATTGGATATAATAAAATCAATTAAATGATCACTTAAGGCAATTAATGGTATTTTTTTATTGCTAGGGGTGATTTCAAAATTATTCAATTTTATAACTTAATTTTTAACATTTATAAAGTTCCTTTTTTTGTTTCATTTTTATTTAAAAAAAATAATTATTCCTTCTCCTTCTAAAAAATAATTGTGGTCATAAAGACCTCAATGAAATATTAATGTATAAAGAAACACATTTCACTCAATTTTAGCCTTTTAACTAGCATAAATGAATTTTATTCATTAAAATATCTGCATATTCCTTATGCCAATTCGAATTGTAACGTTAATTTTTTGGGCTTTTAACTTTTTTCATGCCCTCGGTGATAATGACATTGACAGTTTATTATACCAGCTGGAAAATTGTCCCGACTCATCCAGATATTCGATCCTGACAAGTCTGGCAGGTTCGTATTACTATGCAAATCAGCTTGAAATATCTGCCAAATACTATAAAATGGCAGCAGATCTTGAGGAGAAAAGGACGGAACCAAACTTACGCCATATTTCAGAGTCTTATGGGAATTATGGGTATTGCATGAATGAGCTTGGCAGGTCTTCTGAAGCAATCTTTTGGTACAATAAAGCGCTTGAAGCAGCGCTATTAAACTATGATTCGACAGAAATAGCTGCGCAACACAGCAATAAAGGTATATCGTATTTTCTGATGGGGAACTATGAAAAGAGTATTGAAAATTATCAAAAAGCATTAGCTATAGATAAAGCTCTGGACACAAAAGAGACGATTGGAATAGATTACAGTGTCATTGGAAATGTATTTGCAACATGGAACAAACACGAAAAGGCTAAAGATTTTTTTAGGAGTGCTCTGGAAATCGCCCAGGAAGTGAATAATCCGAATCAAATATCTACCCGGCTAAATAAACTAGCTTCTTCCTGCATTTCGTTGCAGCAATATGATTCTGCACTTATTTATTTAAACAAATCGCTTTCCATTGCTGAAGGACTTAAAAATGATTCCCGCTTAGTAGTTATTTTGACACAAATCGGATATGCCTATCAAAAATCTGAAAAGTACGATCTGGCACAAGAATTTTACACCAAGGCACTACATGAAACGGAACAATCAAAGGATATCAAATCAGAAGTATTATTGTTTACGAATATTGCTGAAAATCATCTTAGCCTGGCAAATTACTTCCTGGCAGAAGAATACTGCATGAAGAGTCTTAAAAAAGCGCTTGAAATTGACCTTGCCGAAACAGTATTGAAAAACTATGAATTATTGAAAACAATTCAGTACATCAACGGGAACTATAAAAAAGCGTTTGAATATGCACAACTCCACTCTGAGCTTAAGGATTCATTGTTCAATAATGAAAGTCAAAAAAAACTCACCGAATTCCAGGTGATTTATGAAACGGAAAAAAAAGATAATGAAATCAAACTACTTAGTGCGGAAAGCCTTGTAAGAGATATACAAATAAAAAAAGCGAAACAAAGACTATATTTCTTTATCGTTATTTCACTTTTATTCGTCCTGTTATTCTGTTTGGTTTATTACCAATACAGCCAGAGAAAAAAGATCAACACGATTCTCGCTGAAAAAAATGAGCAACTTGGACTTTTAAACTCAACAAAGGATAAGTTCATTTCTATTATTGCACATGATCTTAAAAATCCTTTTTCAGCTTTCTGCAATATTTCTTCGGCCTTATACCAAAAAAAATCTAAGTTATCTGAAATCGAAGCTGATCAACTTACCAGTAGTTTATATCATTCCTCATTGAAGTTAAAAGATATGTTAAACAGCTTATTGGATTGGGCCAGGCTACAAAAAGATAAGATTGAAGTAACTAAGGAGTCTGTTCTTTTGCATGATGTCGTTGCATCGTCGATTGAATTCAACATGGATCTATGTAAACCTAAAAACATAACAATTCTCAATAAAGTAGATCCGGCAATTTTCATTACCACAAATAAAAATACACTTCTGTCAGTGATCAATAATGTACTGACTAATGCTATTAAATTCAGTAATGATGATCAATCGGTGTTTATTTCAAGCATAAGCAAAAATAATCATGTAGACCTGATTATTGAAGATCATGGAATCGGTCTATCCAAATCGGAAGTAGATCTGTTATTTCGAATCGATGTAGATAGCAGGAAGATTGGCCATTCAAAAGAAAAAGGAACCGGCATGGGTTTAATATTGTGTAAAGAATTATTGGAAAAAGTGAATGGGACAATTCGAGCAGAAAGTGAGTTGGGTTTTGGTTCAAAATTCATTATTAAGCTTACATCAACCTAAATATGGGTATTAACTATGTAATTGAGCCAACTATAGAAAATGGAAAAAATAAAAGTGATTATTGTTGATGACCACAAAATAGTGCGTGACGGAATTATTTCCTTTACCCTGGGGCATGAAATAATAGAAATCATTGGCGAAGCTGGGAATGAAAACGAACTAATGAATTTACTTGATCAAACTATTCCAGACATAATCGTCATGGATATTTCTCTACCGGGGAAGAGTGGGATCGAATTAACAGATTTTATTACCAGGCAATTTCCAGATATAAAAATATTGATTTTATCTGCCTTAGATGAAGAAGACACCATTGTAGATGCCATTGAGGCTGGCGCTAAGGGATTCCTACATAAAGAATGTGAAGAAAAGGAGTTTCTGTTTGCAATTCAAAAAATATACAACGATGAAAATTATTTTGGGAAACGGATTTCCTCAATAATACAGAAAAGCTTTGTAAAGAAAGCAAAAGATTCTTCTTTTAATGATTTTACAAATAGGCTACTAAGTAATCGAGAATTGGAAGTAATTCAGTGCCTGGCTAAAGGGTGCAGCGATAAAAAAATTGCAGAAAAACTCTATATAAGTCTAAGAACAGTCGAAACACATAAAAAAAATATCAGGGAAAAATTGAATATCAATTCTACCGCCGAATTGGTGATCTATGCTATTAAAAATAACATAATTGAATTATAAATTCTGGGCTTAACTCCGGCTTATTACTTACGAAAATCAGGGATTTTACGGATTGATTTTGAGTTAAATTATCAAATAACTTTATAAAAGTGATTTTGTATAACAATTAGAACTTATTTATCGAGTCCCGATTTTGGATGTAACTTCTCGATTTTTTAACACAACTTTTTGTCATGTTTTTTTTTAAAATCAATATCTATAATACTTTAACTTTAAAAAAAATATGATTTTTGTCATGGAATATCTTTGATTTAAATTAATTTTTGTACTATTTTGGAAGTTAATGAGAATATTTTAAGACAGCCTTGTTGTAAATATTACGCTTAAGCAGATGTGACGAATTTGCTTAAAATTGATTGCAGCCATGAAAATTTGCGATTTCAATTAACTAACATTAAACCTTAACCTACAACAATCTATATGAAGAATTTTAACCAAGCACATTATTTTGAAGGAAGACTCATCCCAAACAAAATTAGTGTAATCCTTATTTTATTAGTAATTGTAGCACTCATCCCAACTGTTTCCTTTGGCCAAAAGGGAAGCAAAATCGATGTTAACATCATTCTGGAATGTGTCGAATACGTTGGAAATGGAACCTTTAAAGCTAAATTTGGTTATGACAACCCCAATAAAAAGACTGTAACCGTTACTGATGGCAATAGTGTAGTAATATACAATAATGGACAGGCTAAAAAGAACGCCATAAATACCTTTGAAGTAGGCCGCCACTATAATGCATTCAGTCAGGAATTTAAATCTAACGACAAATGCACCTGGCAATTGGTACTTCCGGATGGAACTGTTAAAGAAAAAAGTTCGAGCAGCAATTCGGTACATTGTGGAATTGCATATTCAGATATCCTTCCCTACTACAATCCCACACTCAAAACCAATGATTTGATCGGATCAGAGCTCACATCACTATATAACTTATACAGCAATAATGGTAATCCAAAGACAGATAGTGTTTATATCATAAACACCAATCAGGTACTGATTGAAATTATTGTTCAGAATGGAAAACTGCAGGATGTACTTAGTTTGATCACAGGTAGCCCGTATAACGTCAATCCACTTCAAATCAGTATAAATAACCTGATCATCACAACATATTTCCCAATGCAATACCTTCCTAATCTAAATTTGCGTGGTGATATCATTAATTATGTTCGGAATGTTTTTACCCCGATCTCCAATTCACTCCCAAATACCGGAATATTAACGCAAGGAGATGCTGCTCAACGATCAGACATTGCAAGAAACAAATTTGGAGTTAGTGGAAATGGTGTGAAGGTTGGCGTATTATCCGACAGTTACAACAAATTAGGTGGAGCTGCTGAAGATAAAACAACTGGAGAACTACCAGGTGAAGTGCAAACAACATCAAATGTTGATGGAACCGGTGTAAACTGGGACAATGCTCCTTTTGGCTCTGATGAAGGGAGAGCGATGCTGCAAATTATTCGCGATGTTGCGCCAGAGGCTGATTTAGCATTCAAAACCGGCTTTATTAGTGAAAGCTTTTTTGCACAGGCAATAATCGATTTATACGAAAAAGCGGATTGTGATATTATCGTTGATGATATTACGTATATCACAGAGCCGTTTTACCAATCCGGCTTAGTCTCCCAAGCCATTGATTATGTTACTAGTCATGGAGTTAAATATTTTACTTCAGCAGGTAATTTTGGCTCGGATGGATGGGAAGATGCTTATATTCCGGGTACCGGGGCACTTGACATAAGCCATGTTTTTGATGGCGCATCCGATCATCTACAGCATATCTCCCTCAAAAAAGGTACCTATACCATTGTCTTACAATGGGATGATTTTTGGTTTTCGGATGAGCCTGTTGGAGGTGCAATGCCTCAAGGAGCTAAAAACGACTTTGATATTTATCTTGCAGATGAGGCTGGCAATATCCTCTTCGGCTTTAATAGAAATAATTTAAATGGTGATCCATATGAGGTCCTCCCTTTCAATGTGGTAGCTGATGTAGCTAATGCAAACCTTATTATCGAGAAAGCTTCAGGACCAAACCTACCTGTCAAATTAAAGTATGTTGTTTTTCGGTCAAGTACTGGATTTGATCAGCAATACGACAAAGGAACATCAACAATCGTAGGTCACGCTGCTAATCCAAATGCCATCACCGTTGCTGCCACTCGATTTGACAACCTCACACAGGTAGAAAATTTTTCATCCCGCGGTTCAGCAATCTCCACCGAATTAGGATACAATAAACCAACAATAACAGCACCTGACGGTGGGAATACTGCAGTAACTTCTCCTGCCTTTAGAGATTATAGTGGTGACACGGACATAAGTCCAAACTTTTTTGGAACTTCTGCCGCCGCACCACACGCTGCAGCTGTCGCAGCCCTTCTCATAGATGCCCAAAAGAATTTAAATGCGAATATCCCGGATATGGTCACCGCATTGAAAACTGGTATTAAACCAATCGGAACTGCATACGAAGGCGGTGCAGGTTTGATCCAGGCGGATGCAATATTAGGATCTAAAATCGCCCCAGTCCCACAAAATATAAATTTGTCTTATACTCCTTCTGACGGTATTCCAGGTCAAATTCAAATTACTGCTACGGTTGAAGCGGATTACATTAGCGGCACCTCACAAATCGTGGTGGATGGAACAGGATTGACAACTGAATCTACTGTTAATCCTGATGGGACTCTTACGCTAAGCGCTACAGTAGAACCATTCCTGGGAAATCCTCCAGTACAAATCCTCAATGCAGGGATTGATGGAAGTGATCCAAGACTGTCAGCGCCGGCAAGCTTCTTTGCAGGAAAAAGAACAGTAATATTAAGCGCCAATCTAACCGGAGCAGAAGATGCAAGTAAAAAATATGGTGAAAATAATCCTGATTTTTCCATTAAATATCTAGATGGCGAGAAAAAAAATGAAGATGGAACCTTCGCTGAGTTAGACCAGGCCACCATTGATCTCATATCCCCAGTGATCAATAATTACTTACTGTTCACTACAAGTGAAGTTGAAAACTGGTCAGAAAATTTTGTTGGATTTAACTATGCTATTCATCCAGATCTGGATGAACAATATTATAGCGCTGAAGCAACAGGTCTGGAAGAATCATTCAATTTTCAGTTTGAAGATGGCCAGTTAGCCATTTTACCAAATCCCGTAACTGTTATAACCAATAATTTGACACTGGATTACGGAGATGAATTTAATATAAGCTATACGTACAATTTTGACTCCACTAATATTGAAAACCTTAATGAATTTGTAGCTCTTCTCAATACGTATCATGCTGAGGCTGTTTCAGATACCATCGCAGTATTATCAAACTTGACAAATGGAAGAGCATTTGTCAATGGCAGGGCATTCGTAAACGGAGCCAGCTATCTTGTATCGTCCAGTATCCTGAAAAATGGCAGAGCCTTTGTAAATGGCAGAGCCTTTGTAAATGGGGCAATTGAAATCAACGCTGATGATCTGTTTGACAGCTATATCGATCCAGATGATCCCACTGACAACAGAATACAATCTGATGGAACTTTTAGCTTAGAATTTAAAAATGGGAGAGCCTTTGTAAATGGAAGAGCCTTTGTGAATGGAAGGGCTTTCGTCAACGGACGTGCTTTCGTCAACGGACGTGCTTTCGTCAATGGAAGGGCTTTCGTCAACGGAAGGGCTTTTGTCAATGCTGACGTCATGAACGGAAACAGCAATAGTGATGCTATTGTAATCCTAAGCGAGGAAGATATTCCTACCGAAGATGATTATTCAGATCCAAGGCCACTTCCATTGTTCGCTGTTAATGTGGTTTCCGGAATCGATGTGACTCCTTCGGATGAGCCAGGTTTTATTATTCCCGGAACATTTATGTCCGAAAACTTAAAATTATCCTATGTTAATGCAGAAATGATTATCAATCCGAAAGTGGTATCCGTAGCGTTAAACGAAATTGTAACACCTGAAATTGAATATTC
>JAHEMV010000063.1 GCA_024643455.1 Cytophagales bacterium | reverse complement strand
AAGTAGCCTCGCTAGGAATCGAACCTAGATCTAAAGTTTAGGAAACTTCTATTCTATCCATTGAACTACGAGGCCAGGAAATCGGATCGCAAAAATAATTAAAAAATAATTCGAATGGCAATTTGTATTCCTATAAATTGCCTGTTGCTTCGCTCATGTGATTTTTATTATTGCAATACTAGTTTTAACTCTCGTACTTTGCGATGCATTTTAAAGTTGTTAAACTTATTACGAAAGGTGGAGGGAATAGGCCCTGTGATACCTTGGCAACCTGATGCAAAATGCATTGTGGTGCCAATTCCTAACTTGCAAGACTGATTGTTGGTAAGCAAGGAAGATAAGTCAGATATCAAGATTTTCAGCAAATCTCGCCTGACTTTGGTGGAGATTTTTTTTTGAATAAAATAATATGAGTAAAAATTTAAAACTTGGCATTTTTGGTTTTGGCGTTGTGGGACAAGGTCTTTACCATGTACTTGAGGAAACTAAAGGCATTAAAGCAGAAATCCTTAAGATTTGTGTCAAAAATAAACATAAAAAACGCACACTTCCGATGCGATATTTTACCTATTCAAAGGAAGATATTTTGAATAATCCAGAAGTGGATGTCGTCCTTGAACTTATTGACGACCCAGTTGCTGCCTACGAAATCGTTAAAGCTGCCTTAAAAAGTGGTAAAGCCGTTGTAACAGCCAATAAGAAAATGGTGGCCGATCATATGACGGAACTTTTCGAACTGCAACGAAAGTACAATGTTCCATTGCTTTACGAAGGTTCATGTTGTGCAAGTATTCCCATCATCAGGAATTTGGAAGAGTATTACGACAACGACCTTCTGAGTGCAGTGGAAGGGATATTCAACGGCTCGACGAATTATATTCTTACCAAAGTTTTTTCTGAACAAAAAACATTTGATGAAGCATTGCTGGAAGCACAGGAACTCGGTTATGCCGAGTCGGATCCCTCGCTGGATGTCGAAGGCTATGATGCAAAATATAAATTGTGCATCATCCTTACCCATGCTTTTGGACTGTTTGTAAATCCTGAAGAAGTCATCAACTATGGCATTCAACATATTTCAGCATTTGATATAAAAATCGCCAGGGAGCGTGGATACAAAATTAAACTGGTTGCAAAAAGTCGTAAAATTGAGAACAAGGTTGTTGCAATGGTCATCCCCCAGTTTGTGAGCCAAAAGAGTCAATTGTACAAAGTGGAACGGGAATTTAATGGCGTTATTGTCGAAGGTGCCTTCTCAGAGCATCAATTCTTTATGGGAAAAGGTGCAGGAGGATATCCTACCGGTTCTGCTGTACTTTCAGATATTTCAGCCCTGACGTATAAATATAAATACGAGTACAAAAAAACAAAACAGGATTCCGGACTTCAGCTTTCCACAGACATCGTCATTAAAATATATTTACGATTCGATCATTCCGTATCAATAGACAGGAGCCTTTTTGATCAAATTCTTGAAGAATATAAAGCCCTGGAAAATCAGTATATTATTGGAGAAATAAATTTTACCAAATTGGTTGAATCAAACTTGTTGACCAACAACAATGTCAGTGTCATTTTATTGGAACATGAAGAAGAGGATTAGTGATATACGTTAATGAAATTCAGGTTCCAAATAGTTTGGATAAATCTTTAAGTGCTGTTGTTTTACTTTCAGGAAAATTATTCTTTTAAGCTCATCTATGTTGTTTTTTTGAGCAGCTGAAATAAAAACAGCATCTTCCTCTTTGCCATTCATCAACTTTTTTGATTGTAAATAATCCAGCATATCCCCCTCAAAGGTTTCACCTTCTTCAGGTTTCACCAGGTCGATTTTATTGTAAATAATGATTTGGGGTTTTTCTGCTGCTCCTAATTCTGACAAAGTCTGATTTACTACATCCATTTGCTCATGATATAATGGATGAGAAATATCCACGACGTGCAATAGAATATCCGATTCTGTGACTTCATCCAGTGTGGATTTGAACGATTCGATCAGGTGATGCGGAAGCTTGCGTATAAAACCAACCGTATCGGAAAGTAAAAATGGAATTTGATTAAACACTACCTTTCTTACCGTGGCATCCACTGTCGCAAAAAGCTTATTTTCTGCATGAACAACAGTTTTGGACAATAGTGTCATAAGAGTTGATTTCCCGACGTTTGTATATCCAACCAAAGAGACACGCACTATTTTCGACCTGGACTTTCGCTGCGTCTCACTTTGAACATTTATTTTTTCAAGCCTTCCTTTCAGTACGCTTATCTGATTTCGGATATTCCGTTTATCGGTTTCAATTTCCTTCTCCCCTGAGCCTCCTCGGGTTCCAGTACCTCCACGTTGTCTTTCCAGGTGAGTCCACATCCGTGTAAGCCTCGGCATTAAATATTGATATCGGGCCAATTCTACCTGAGTTTTAGCTTGAGCCGTCTGAGCCCTTTTAAGGAAAATATCAAGAATCAGTAAACTTCGATCATAAATTCTGCAATCAAATAATTTCTCCAGGTTTCTCAATTGAGACGGGGAGAGGTCGTCATCAAATATTACCAAATCAATTTTAAAAGATTTTACATATTCACTAATTTCTTCAACTTTACCTTTGCCAAGGTAGGTCGCCCGCTCTGGATGATCCATTTTTTGCGTGAAACGCTTTTCTGTTTGTACTCCAAGTGTTTCGGCTAAAAATTCCAATTCATCCAAATACTCATTTATTCGATTTGAATCTGCTGATGAAAATGACGCGGCAACCAATACAGCTTTTTCTTTTTTTACTTCTGTTGAATATGTCTCTCCCATTTATCTTTTACTGTTTATGGTATGTTTGGGTATTGCCTGCAAAATTAGCGCTTAAAGAATGAAGTCGATCAAAAATGACACCATTTACTTTAGAAATAAACAATTATTTTTTTATTTTCGCCCCTAATTTTAACATTACAAATTTCGATTCCGACTTAGTACACAGCCTTTTATGAAAATAGCAGTCGTTTTAAACACTTCCTGGAACATTTACAATTTTAGAAAAGGCCTTATTAATTCACTTTTGGACAAAGGTAATCAAGTTATTACAATAGCTCCAAAGGACAAATATACTTATAAGCTTATGGACATGGGTTGCCGTCATATTCCTGTTAAAATGGATAGCAGAGGTGCCAACCCAATAAAGGACTTTCTGTTGATTTTGGAATTGTACTGGATTTACAAGAAAATAAAACCTGATGTCATTTTGCATTATACCATTAAACCAAATATATACGGTACAATTGCAGCGAGCTTTTTAGGTATTCCTGTGATCAACAATGTCTGTGGACTTGGAACAATGTTTTTAAGGGACAATTTGGTTTCGAGGGTTGCAATTACCCTTTATCGAATTGCTTTTAGATTTCCTAAGAAAATTTTCTTTCAAAATGAAGATGATCAGAATTTATTTCTAGGGAAACGAATCGTTTCTAAAAAGACGTGTGATCTTTTGCCTGGATCAGGAATTAATGTAAATGATTTTTCTCCTGGCATTTCAGAAACCAGAAATAAAAAATTTACTTTTTTATTGATTTCCAGACTTATCTATGATAAAGGTATTCTCGAGTATATTGAAGCAATCGATTCATTAAAGAAAGAAGGGATTGATGCACACTTCCAATTACTAGGCCAGATTGATGAGCAACACAAAAGAGGAATTCCAAAACATGTCATTCAACGATGGATTGAGAAAAACCAGGTCGAATATCTTGGAACGACTGAAGATGTGAAATTCTTTATTGAAAATGCAGATTGCATCGTACTTCCATCCTATCGTGAGGGCACTCCCAAAACTTTACTTGAAGCAGCAAGCATGGCAAAACCAATAGTAGCAACCAATGTACCCGGTTGTAACAATGTTGTTAAGGATGGCAAAAACGGGTATTTGTGCAAACTCAAAGATTCTTCAGACCTGGCATCTAAAATGAAATTAATGCATTCCTTAGAACCAAAATCACGATCGGAAATGGGTGCTTACAGCCGTGAATTTGTAAAACAAAATTTTGACGAAGGCATTGTAATTGAGAAATACCTCTCCGCAATCAACTCCATCAATTAATTAACATGAAAATTAAGGAAACAGGAATTCAAGGGCTAATTGAATTGATGCCAACTTTGCTTCAGGATGACAGGGGCTGGTTTATGGAATCATATAACAAGGAAACCTTTTCCAGCCTTGGTCTTAATATGGAATTTGTTCAGGATAACCTTTCATTTTCCAAAGCCGGAGTATTGCGTGGTTTGCATTTTCAACAAAAACCTTATGAACAAGGAAAACTTGTAAAAGTAATAAAAGGCGAGGTTTTGGATGTTGCGGTTGACATCCGCCCCGATTCTCCTTCTTTTGGACAACATTTCATAGTGCTATTAACCGCTGACCAGCAAAATATGTTGTATCTGCCGGAAGGCTTTGCGCATGGGTTTTTAGCCATTAAAGATTCATATCTCTTTTACAAGTGCACCCGTAACTATCATAAGGCTTCAGATTCTGGAATAAAATTCGATGACCCTGAATTAAATATTGACTGGGGAAATACATCACCAATAATTTCAGAGAAAGACAAAAAACTCCAATCATTCAAATCATATAAGTTGTCAATCGGATTGTGATAAGGCAATAATATTTATCTTTGCTACAAAAAAGGCTTTGAAGAAGAATTTTCACCGATTATTTTTTCTACTAATTGTAGGCACGCAATTTTTTTCCTGTAAATCCTACAAATACAATATCATGTTCAAAATCGACGAAGATCAAGACTTATCGTATTTGTCTTCAGAGGTAATTGTCGCAGAAAAGAACTATGTCATCCAACCTAATGACTTGTTGGAAATTAAAGTATATACAAATAAAGGCGAGCAGATCATTGACCCGAACTATGAACTTCAACAGCAAGCTCAAAATAGAAGAGAACAAGAACGTCCAAAAATGCTTGTCTTGGAAGATGGAACTGTAAAATTCCCAATGATTGGTGTTGTTTCTTTAGGGGGCATGCAAATTAATAAAGCTGAGACTTACCTCGAAGAAAAATACAGCGAGTTTTATAAAGACGCCTTTGTGAAATTAACTTATCTCAATAAACGAGTAATCGTTCTCGGTGCACCGGGTGGAAAAGTAATCCCGCTAGAAAACGAAAATACTTCCGTAGTGGAAGTAGTTGCCCTTGCTGGGGGTATAGATATAAATGCAAAAGCACATAATCTACGACTCATTCGCGGTGACTTGCACCAGCCCCAAGTATTCCTTATTGACCTTTCAACTGTAGCTGGAATGCGTTCCTCCATGATGGATGCCTTGCCTGGTGATATTATATACATAGAACCAACAAGAAAAATTGTTACCGAAGGTGCTAAAGATTTCATGACCATCTTCGCTATTGTTGTGAATACCATTACCTTATATTATTTAATCGTCAATATTAATAATTAAAGATATCGGTAGTGAATAATCAGGATTTTAAAAATATAGACAATAATCAGCCTTCCATAGAAAGTCTTGATATTGACAAGTTAAAAAATATCGTAAGGAGAGGTATCCCAGTAATGGTCATATTTCTTGTCGTTTCTCTTAGCATTTCTTCCATTGCAATTCGATACACGAAACAACTTTTTCAATCCAGTTCTGTTTTGCAACTGGATATTAAGAGTGACGCAAAAGTTTTTGGATTCAAAAGCTTTGATGATGATATAAATAATCTCGCAAGAGAGATTGAAATTATAAAATCAAAACTCTTCCTGACTAAAGTGGCTGAAACGCTGAATTACCAGGTTAGTTACTACAAATACGGAGATATCCTTTACGAGGAAAGATATGGAAGTTCACCATTTAAGGTTAACGTTGTTGCTGCTTCATCTGCATTTTTTGACAGGTCAATAGATTTGGAAATTCTGAATAAATCCAGTTTTATGCTTCAGTATGATCTTGGAGGAGGTATTACAAGTCAGTCCTACACTTTTAATGATACAATTACTACAAAGGATTTCAAAATGGTGGTTCAATTGGCTTCAGATTATACACCAGTAATTGAGGGGAAATATTTTTTTACAATCAATTCAAAAGGCAGCATTCTGAACTATATCAACGATAATCTTATCGTAGAGCCCTTAGATTTCAAAGCCAATACAATCACCATTTCATTTAAGGATTATAACCGGCAAAAAGCCCAGGATATCGTTTATGCAATAGACACCTTATATATCTATTATACACAACTGGAAAAAAACAAGGCAAACAATCAGAAAATAAATTTTTTAAACGAGCAACTGAGTCAGACAGAACTCAAGTTGACTGAGTTAGAGAATTATTTTGAAAATTTTACAATCGACAATAAGACGACGGATCTTGGAGCCAATCTTTCTAATACAATTGGAATGTTAGCACAACTGGATTCTCAACGCTATTTAATCCAGCAAAAAATAAAAGCGTATAATGATGCGTATGATCAAATTATAAAAGATGATCTTCTCGATTTTAATCCCGCATCTACTCTTTTTCCGAGTGATATAAATCAAGAATTTGATCGTCTGTTAACGCTATTTGAAGACAAAGAAATATTGCTCAGTTCATACAATGAAAATACCTTTGTTTACCAGAAAAAAAACCAGGAGATAACTTTTTTAAAAGACAGGTTGATCAAATTTATTGAATCAACAAGAGCTCAATTGTATGAAAATCTTGATAACATAAAATCTAAAAAAACACGGCTTGAGGCTGAATTTATAGCATTACCTTCAAAGCGGACCGAATTCAGTAAAACGGAGCGATATTACGGATTGTACGAAGAGTTTTATCTTTCTCTAATGAAAAACAAAGCTGAATTTGAACTTGCTCAGGCTGGTACGGTTACTGAATTTAAAATTCTTTCTCCTGCATCTTCTTCTTCACTTCCAATTTCCCCTAATAAGCCCATTTATTACGGTATAGGATTGGTAGCTGCCATTTTTCTCAGCCTGATCTTTATAGGCGCCAGCTATATTTTGCATAATAAAATTACCAGTCTACAAGAACTTGAAAGACTATCTTCAGCATTCGTACTTGGAACAATTCCTTTTTTTCCAATTGACAAAAAAAACGACACAAGGTTAGTTGTAAATAATCAGTTGAAATCTGAAATCAGTGAGGCATTCAGATCTATTCGTACTAATCTCGAATTTTTGAATGGGCATGGAAAAAAACCAATACTTGCGATCACAAGTACCATCAGTGGGGAAGGGAAAACATTTATTGCCGCTAATCTCGGTGGAATAATAAGCCTATTAAACAATCGAGTGATTATGGTAGATCTCGATATGAGAAAACCAAGGTTTCATGAAGTATTTCAAAGTACCGATCCTACCAAAGGTTTAAGTACCATTCTTATAAATAAACATGAAGTTGATGAGTGCATCCATAAAACAGATTTAGAGTTTCTTGATTATATCCCAGCTGGCCCGATCCCTCCAAATCCTTCTGAACTAATTTTAGGTGGTCAGTTCGAAAAATTGATGGCTTACTTAGAAAAGAAATATGACGTAATCATCATTGACACTCCGCCCGTCGGGTTGGTAACGGATGGAATTCATGCATTAAAAATAGCTACTATTCCAATTTATGTTGTTCGAGCAGATTTCTCTAAAAAGTTCTTCATAAAAAATATTAACCGGCTAGTAAAAGTGCATAAACTCAATAACCTGGCCTTGATACTCAATTCATTGAAACGATCCGCTAATAGTGCGAATTATGGAAAAGGGTATTATGAAGAGACCACAATAACCAAGAAAAATAAGTTGAAACGGTTATTTCAATCTTAAAAAGTAATGTTTGGATTATTTAAAAACAAACCAAAAAACATTTCCCTCCCACTATTGGTGGATATACATTCTCATTTACTTCCTGGAATTGACGATGGTGTAAAAACGGTGGAAGAAACAATTTATATCTTAAAAAAGCTCAAAAATATTGGCTATAAGAAAGTAATAACTACTCCTCACGTGATGAGCGATCATTACCCAAATAGTAATGAAGATATAATTTCAAAATTGAATGAAACAAACGATATTATTCAAAAGCATAATATTGGAATTAAGTTGCAAGCTGCTGCTGAGTATTATCTGGATGAAAACCTGCTTGACAAACTTTCAAAACAGGAAGAATTATTAAGTTTTGGTGATAAATACATACTATTTGAGACATCTTTCCTCAATAAACCAGTGTTTCTTGAAGAAGCCATTTTTAATATGAACGCCCAGGGATACCAACCAATTTTGGCCCACCCGGAGCGATATACTTATTTACTTAGTAATCAAATATTACTGGATAAATTAAAAAGCATGAATTTATTTTTTCAAATGAACATGCTTTCACTTACTGGTTACTACTCTCCGGAGGTGAAAAAATTTGCTATTTATCTACTTAAATCAAATATGATTGATTTTATAGGCACAGATTGCCACAATGCCCTTCAGGCAAATGAAATCGCTACTAAAATAAATAGTAAATACTTCAGATTGTTTGGTTCAAAAAATATTCTAAATCCATCACTTCTATAATTGTGATAAACATTACTAGCATCAATAATTATAAAATCTATTTTTCGATATTAGTTTTTTTCACTAATATGCAGGCATTGGTTGCATTAAAATTTGACTTAGACAATGGGCGAGCAATTTAAGAGAAAGGACGAGTTGAATACATTAATTAAGACCTTTGAGCAGCAGCTTAAAAATCATACACTCGAGTTTTACCAAATCGAACAATTCGATGAGATCATTAGCCATTATATCGAATTAGGTAAAAATAAAATGGCTTTGAAAGCCTGCACTATAGCTATTGACCAATATCCCTATTCCACAAACCTGATGGTAGAGAAAGCTCAAGTGCTTCTCAACCTGGAAAAATATGATAAGAGCCTTGACATTCTGGAAAAGGCCATGGCACTCCAGCCAAATGACCCCGAGATTTTAACGATGAAGGGCAATTTATTCCTTGTCCAGGGATTACACAGAGAAGCTATATCGAATTACGAATCGGCTTTGCCATACAGCGAAGATAAGGCAGATTTGTATTATCAGATCGGTCTTGCTTATCAAAATGCTTTCAAGTATAAAAAAGCAATAGAAAACTATAAAAAAGCAATAGAAATAGACATCATTCACGAAAATGCACTTTACGAATTAGCGTATTGTCTGGATATTACCAACCAACTTGAGCACAGTATTTCCTATTACACAAAATTTATAGATCAGGATCCATATTCACATTATGCATGGTATAATTTAGGTATTGTTTATAATAAGCTCGGCAAATTTGAAGAAGCTATAAAAGCCTATGAATATGCCACCCTGATTGATGAAAACTTTGCTTCAGCTTTTTTCAATTCAGGCAATTCATACATGAGTCTAGAAAAATATACTCAAGCGGTTGATGCCTATAAAAAAACGCTGGAAATAGAAGGAGCTAGTGCTGAAACCTACTGTAGTCTAGCTGAGTCGTATGAGAAATTAGAGCACTATGATCTGGCAGTGAAATACTATCAGAAAGCTGTAAAAATTGACTCATTTTATGATGAAGCCTGGTTTGGTGTCGGTAAATGTCTGGCTCTTCAGGACAAGTGGTATGAAGCAATACATTTTCTTAACCGGGCATTAAAACTTGATTGTGAAAATTCAGAATATTGGAAGAAAGTTGCCGAAGCTGAATATCATGTAGGAAATTTAGTATCGAGTCTTGATGCTTATGAAGAAGCAAATTTGCTAGACCCTGAAGATCTTGAGATCCTTTTGGACTGGTCTTTTGTTTATTATGAGCAAGGGGAATATGAAAAAGCATTGGAAATTATCGTTGACGCCCTAAATGACCTTCCTGAAGAGGCAGATCTTTATTATCGAGCTACGGCTTATCTGCTAGCCCTTGGCAAGTACAAAGAAGCATATAATCATTTGGAAAACGCACTGGTAATCGATTTTGACAAACATATCGATCTGCTTGAATTTTTCCCAAAATTAGAAACACAAAAAGCACTTTTTAAAATTATTGATCAATTTAGAAAGAATAATAAATGAACTATTTTTTAAATCAAATACCTGAAAGGACTGAAAAACCACGACAGGTGGGACTTACCATGGTTATGGACAAAGGTCTTAGTACGAGAGAAGCAGAAGATTTCCTAAGTGTATGTGGAAATTATATTGATGTGATAAAACTTGGCTGGGGAACGTCTTATGTTACACCAAACCTTAAAGAAAAGCTAAAATTATACAAAAAAGCAGGGATACCTACATACCTCGGAGGAACACTTTTTGAAGCTTTTATAGTACGAGGCATGTTTGATGAATACGTAAAAGTATTAGAAAAATATGAACTGGACTACGCTGAAGTTTCTGACGGCTCCATTGAGCTGGATCACGATTTAAAATGTGACTTTATCAGTAAACTAGCCAAAAAGGTGACGGTTTTGTCCGAAGTAGGATCAAAGGATGTTGATAAGATTATCCCTCCGTACAAATGGATAAAACTCATGCAGGAAGAACTGGAAGCTGGGGCATGGAAAGTTATCGGTGAAGCAAGAGAAGCTGGAAATGTTGGCTTGTTCCGTTCCACAGGAGAGGTACGATCTGGATTGGTTGAAGAAATATTAACAAAAATTCCATTCGAAAATATCATTTGGGAGGCCCCACAGAAAGCACAACAGGTTTGGTTTATTAAACTCTTGGGCAGCAATGTAAATTTGGGCAATATCGCTCCTAATGAGGTCGTCCCATTAGAAACCATCAGGATCGGTCTTAGAGGTGATACTTTTAGCCACTTTTTAAATCAAAGCTAATCACTTAGGTACATTTAAAATTTGCCAACCATGAATAATGTTAAAGACTATGTCATGCTATTTTTGAAAGGAATGAGCATGGGAGGGGCGGATGTAGTGCCTGGCGTTTCCGGTGGAACAATTGCTTTTATAACCGGAATATATGAGGAATTACTCAATAGCATAAAATCATTTGATAAAAGTGCTATTCAACTTCTTCTTAAGGGAAGGATTAGTGATTTATGGAATCATGTTAATGGACGATTTCTTGTTACGCTGCTTTCAGGAATATTCGTTAGCATTATTTCATTGGCAAGACTGATTTACTATTTACTCAACTATCATCCGATTCAGCTTTGGTCTTTTTTCTTTGGCCTGATCATCATTTCTGCGATTGTTGTATCTCGTGAAATAAAGCGATGGAAACCTTTAGTAATACTTTCTGGAATAGTAGGAATACTCATTGCCTATTTTATTACAGGCGCCACTCCTGCCACAACTCCAGAAAATTATTTGTTTGTGTTTTTTTCTGGTGCTATTGCCATCTGTGCCATGATTTTACCTGGTATCTCTGGCAGTTTTATCCTATTGATCATGGGTAAATATGAATTTATAATTGAATCCGTAAAGGATATTAATTTACCTGTTATTATAATTTTTGGCTTTGGTTGTGTTGTAGGCTTATTAAGTTTTACAAGGTTGGTTTCATGGCTATTGGCAAAATACCATGATTTGACAGTAGCTCTACTCGCTGGATTTATGATCGGATCACTCAATAAAATCTGGCCATGGAAAGAAACACTATCTACCAGACTAGGTAGCAAAGGAGAGTTAATTCCTGTCATCCAACAAAATTTATGGCCCACTGATTATATGACTAAGATAGGAGAACCACTGGTTTTACAAGCATTATTGTATTTCTCAATCGGAATATTACTTATCATTGCCATTGAAAAAATAGCGCAACTTTCAAATCAAAAATAATAGTTAATTGAATAAATTATATGGGTTGATCGGTTATCCGCTTAGCCATTCCTTTTCAAAGAAGTATTTTGCAAATAAATTTCAGAATGAAAAAATTTCTGGTTGTGCTTATGATCTTTTTGAAATTGACACCATTAAAAAGGTAGAGCAGGTTTTTGAAAAGAAAAATCTAAAGGGATTTAATGTGACTATCCCATACAAGCACGAAATCATGGAGTATATGGATGATTTCGATCACAGTGCAAAAAAGGTTGGTGCAGTAAACGTGGTAAAAATTAATAATGATGGAAGTAGGACAGGATTCAATTCGGATTATTACGGCTTCAGGAAATCATTGGAAGAATGGATGCCAAGGTCATTTAAATCAAACGCGCTTATATTAGGTACTGGAGGAGCGGCTAAAGCGGTAGAAGCTGTATTAAAAGATATGTCTATTCCGTTTTTGAAAATTTCACGCCATACTACCAAAGGTGACCAGACTTATGAGATACTAAAAGGTAATCCAACACTATTTGATGATTACCATTTAATCATTAATACGACACCTCTCGGTATGGCGCCCAAGATAGATGCCTTACCGGACATCAATTACAAGCGGCTAAACGATCAATGCTATTTATACGATTTAATTTATAACCCAGCTGAAACACGGTTTTTAGGCGAGGGGAAAAAATTTGGCGCCAAAACAAAAAACGGGCTTCAAATGCTTGAGCTCCAGGCAGAAAAATCGTGGGATATTTGGAATTCCTAAATCAATTCAACTTCCTTTTTAAAGCGTTCGATCAACTCTTTTTCAGTATTGCGAAGACCCTCGATCGAATTGGCTATACGCTCAACCACATTGATATATTTTTGCTTTAGGTCTGGCGTAAAATCTTTTTTATTCATTTTAATGGCAAACATTGCAAATTTGTATGATTGCTCAATATTTGGAGAAATACGCTCTTCAAGGATTGCAAATCGGTTTTTGGCGGACCATGCACTCTTCCCTAATTCTGACTCTATGATCTGGTTAAACGCTTTTTTCTCTTTCTCTTCAAGTTCTCCATCAGCCAAGGCAATGGAATATGCAAGCTCAGCTAGTGCTTGCACAAGTACAATATTTTCCGACATGGGTTAGAGGTAATTGTGGTTTAAGTCTAAAAAAAACTTACAATAAGTTTAAACAAAAATCTTATTTATTTAAGTTGAAAATATAGATAAACATAACAGTATAAACTAGTCAAAAGAATTATTTTTGCTTTAAAACGCATCAAAATGGATTTCCAACTTACAAGTGAATATGAACCAACAGGTGACCAACCCCAGGCCATCCTTAAACTTGTAGAAGGGATAAAAAATGGTGAGTCAGCCCAAACCTTATTGGGAGTAACTGGATCAGGAAAGACCTTTACCATGGCCAATGTGATTCATGAATTGAATCGTCCAACATTGATCTTAAGCCATAATAAAACATTGGCAGCTCAACTCTATGGAGAATTTAAGCATTTTTTTCCTGAAAATGCGGTGGAATACTTTATATCTTACTACGATTATTATCAACCAGAAGCCTATATACCCAGTTCCAATATTTACATCGAAAAAGATCTTTCGATCAATGAGGAAATTGAAAAATTGCGCCTCAGCGCTACTTCTTCGTTACTATCCGGGCGACGCGATGTAATTGTTGTAGCTTCAGTTTCCTGCATTTACGGCATCGGTAATCCAGAAGAATTCGGTAAAAATGTGTTGCACATCCAACAAGGAGATATTATTTCACGGAATAAATTGCTTTTCAATTTTGTGGATATTCTGTATTCAAGGACAGAAATGGAATTCAAACGTGGAAATTTTCGGGTAAAGGGAGATACGGTTGATATTTTTCCGGCTTATGCAGATTTTGCCTTCAGAATAATTTTTTGGGGAGACGAAATCGAATCCTTACAGATCATAAACCCCGCTTCGGGTAAAAAAATATCTGATGAAAAGCTGATCACCATTTATCCCGCGAATTTATTTGTCACCGGAAAAGATGTGATCAATGTGGCCATCAATGAGATTCAGGATGATCTGGTGCATCAGATAAGTTATTTCGAAGAAGAACGTCGGTTTCTTGAAGCTAAGCGTATAAAAGAACGGACTGAATTTGACCTGGAAATGATCCGAGAGTTGGGCTTTTGTCCGGGAGTTGAAAATTATTCACGGTATTTCGACCGAAGACAAGCAGGAAATAGACCCTTTTGTCTACTTGACTATTTCCCAGATGATTTTCTGATGATCATTGACGAAAGCCATGTGACTATTCCGCAAATTCGGGCCATGTGGGGTGGAGATCGATCCAGAAAAATGAATCTTGTAGACTATGGATTCCGGCTTCCCAGCGCTTTGGACAACCGCCCGCTGACTTTCAATGAATTTGAGGAAATAGTTGATCAGATAATATTTGTAAGTGCAACTCCCAGTGATTATGAGTTAATTAAATCGGAAGGAGTAGTTGTTGAACAAATCATCAGGCCAACTGGCTTGCTCGATCCGATTATAGAAGTACGTCCTAGTTTAAATCAAATTGATGACCTTTTGGAAGAAATCGATGAACGGGTGACCATGAGAGATCGTGCTTTAGTGACTACCCTCACAAAAAGAATGGCTGAAGAACTGACAAAATACATGGAGCGTGCTGGTGTAAAATGTCGTTATATACATTCAGAGGTCAAAACATTGGATCGCGTAGAAATACTTAGAGAACTCCGTCTCGGGATATTTGATGTACTTGTAGGAGTAAATTTGCTTAGAGAAGGATTGGATCTTCCTGAAGTTTCTTTGGTCGCCATTCTGGATGCAGACAAAGAAGGTTTCCTTAGAAATCAACGATCTTTAGTTCAAACCATTGGCCGCGCTGCAAGAAATGTAAATGGAAAAGTTGTTATGTATGCAGATTCTACAACAGAATCAATGCAAAAAGCAATTGATGAAACAAATCGAAGGAGAAGCATTCAAATGGATTACAATAGTGCTAATGGCATTGAACCAAAAACGGTACTGAAATCCAGAGATTCCATTTTGGAACAAAC
>JAHEMV010000510.1 GCA_024643455.1 Cytophagales bacterium | reverse complement strand
TTATAGGCGATTATTATGCTGATGATTCCTATGGACAATATAGTAGCGAAGTATCTGATCCAAAAGGCCCTGAAGATGGAACGGAATTCGTAATCAGGGGAGGTGCTTTTGACAGTGATGCTATAGAGTTGAGGTCTGCCAACCGCGATCAGACTCAAACTGATAAATGGTTGGTTACAGATCCACAAATGCCCAAGAGCATATGGTGGTATTCCGATTCAAAAAATGTCGGATTTAGAGTCGTTTGTGAAGAAAAAAATTAGAAAAATAAAATAAAATACAATGGAAAAAAATCAAAATAGTGGAGTTAGCAGAAGAGGATTCCTTTCCTCGGCTGTAAAAGCAGGCACCGTCGGTGCTTTAGCTACCGGAGCTATTCTTAGTGCTTGTGGTGACTCAGCAAAGTCATATGAAGAACTAGGGTTACACGAAATGTTAGATAAAGCACCGGATGGCAAAAAACTCAAAGCAGGTTTAGTAGGATGTGGAAACAGAGGAACAGGAGCCGCATTGAACTTTTTAGCAGCAGGTGATGGATTAGAAATTGTTGCTTTAGCTGATGTCTTTGAAGATCAACTGAGTGATTGCAGAAATAAGTTAGGCGAAAAGGGTGTTAAAATAGCCGATGATAAGTGTTTTTTGGGATTTGATGCCTATCAGAAATTACTGGATAATGGAGGAGTTGATGTTGTTCTTCTAGCTACCCCTCCCCACTTCAGACCAGAACACTTCGAGGCAAGTGTAAAAGCCAAGAAGCATGTCTTTATGGAAAAGCCTATTGCTGTAGATCCAGTTGGAATTAGAAAAATACTAGCTAATGCACAAAAAGCAGAAGCATTTGGATTAAATGTGATTTGTGGGACACAACGCAGACACCAACGTGATTATGTAGCATCTTTTGCCCAGGTTGCCAATGGTGCCATAGGCGAAATACTAAGTGCCAAAGCCTATTGGAACCAGGCGCATGTTTGGTATAAAGAACGCCAACCTGGTCAGACTGATATGGAACATATGATTCGCAACTGGAATAATTTCAGCTGGTTAAGCGGAGATCATATCGTAGAGCAACACGTTCATAATATTGATGTAATCAATTGGTTTACACAAAAGACTCCACAATTTGCTATTGGGTATGGAAGCAGGCAACGTAGAAAAACGGGAGATCAATACGATAATTTTAGTATTGATTTTACTTACGGAAATGGATTGAGCATGCACAGCATGTGCCGTCAAATCGACGAATGCGCCAATGGAATCGGCGAAGTAATTGTGGGTACAAAAGGAATGATTTATCTATCCGATATAGAACCTCATAAAATATATGATTTCAAAGGAAAAGTATTGTGGGAGTATGATTATCCCAAAAATGAAAAAGGAGAATCAACCGGGAAAGTAGCCTTAACGCCCTACATCCAGGAACACGTGGATTTGGTGACGGCTATCAGAACCGGTAAATATATAAGCGATGCAGAAGCATGTGCCCATTCTACCCTTACCGGAATTATGGGGCGTATAGCCGCTTACACAGGCAAAAAGGTCACATGGGAAGAAATGATGAAGTCAGATTTGCGCCTTGGACCGACAGAATATAATCTTGGTGATGTAGATATGAATTTTGAAGTTCCAACTCCAGGTAAGGAAGCATAATTTAAGTCAGCTATAAACAAAAACCCAAATGAAAGATAGCAGAAGAAATTTTATCAGAAAAGCAACAGGATCAGCCTTAGGGATGATTGCTGCACCTTATATTATCCCTGGCACAGCGTTGGGGAAAAATGGAGCCATAGCACCTAGTAATAGGATTGTGCTGGGAGGAATTGGACTTGGCTCTCAGGGCACAAGTAATTCTCATGGATTTCTTGAAAAAAAGGAAGTTCAATATGTCGCTATCTGTGATTTAGATAGTACGCACAGGGATAAGGCAGTTTCCATGGTAAATGGAACTTATAAAAATAATGATTGCCGTAGTTATGAAGATTTCAGGGAATTTCTAGAAAAAGAAAAACTTGACGCTGTAACAATTGCAGTGCCCGATCATTGGCATGCTCTTGTTTCCACTGCCGTGGCAAATAAAGGGATCGATATTTATGGAGAAAAACCATTAGCGAGATCCATCAAAGAAGCCAGGGCAATTGTAAATGCGGTTGAAAAAAATAAAGTGATCTGGCAAACAGGAAGTTGGCAACGTTCGATAGCTAACTTTCACAGAGGTGCAGAATTGGTAATTAATGGCAGGGTAGGAAAAGTAAACCACGTCGAGGTAGGTTTGCCAAACGGGCGAAGACCAATAGGAACGCCACCGATAATGAAAGTTCCTGAAGAATTGAATTGGGAGATGTGGTTAGGACCCGCTCCAGCAGTTCCTTATAGAGGGGTATCGCATTGGGACTGGAGATGGATTATGGATTATTCTGGAGGTCAGCTAACGGACTGGGCAGGGCATCACATTGATATTGCTCATTGGGGTTTAGGATATGATAAAACAGGCCCTGTATCTGTCGAAGGAAATGGAGTTTACCCAAGGGAAGGAATATTTGACGTTCCTGTTGAGTATGACTTTACCTGTGAATACATAACAGGAGTAACCTTGCGAGTCGCCAATGAAAGCAAGCAACCTCATGGTATGGGCACAGTTTGGTATGGTGATAAAGGTTGGATTCACGTAGATAGAGGTGATGTAATCAAAGCGAGTGATTCAAAAATACTTGACGAAGTTATTGGTCAGGAAGAAACACATTTATACAAAAGTACAGATCATATTCAAAATTTTCTGGACTGTATCAAATCACGAGAGGAAACCATAACACCTTCCGAAACAGCCTTAAGATCAATTAGTGTTGGACTGCTTGGTGAAATTGCTATGCTTACGGGCAAAAAACTGGCATGGGATCCTGAAAAGGAAGAATTTACGAATAATCAGTTTGCCAACCATTTGTTGGTAAAACCTTATCGTGGACCTTGGAAATTAGATATGCTTGCCTAAATGAATAAAAATATGAAAAAGAATATAGTGTCACATATAAAAAGCCTTCAATACCTATTGGCAATGGCTATGGTTTTGATGTTTAGTCAGTGTAAAAAACCAGCAAGCCTCAATGCAGTTATCATTTCAGATCAAAAAGGTGAAACAAGCGAAAACATAAAAAGTATTCTCGTAAATACCGGTTTATTTGATGCGGACATTAAGGGAAATACCTTTTCAAATTTTAAAGGGTATGATCTGGTAATTTTGAATTTGCAGAAAGGGGAATGGGGAGCTGATGTAAAAACTGATTTCACCAATTATGTAAAGTCAGGTGGAGGGGTTGTTGTAATGAATACTGCTGCAAATGCCTTTGCAGATTGGGGAGATTTCGCCGAAATATCTGGAGTAAAACCCAGCGAATCAAAATCCAAAGATGAATTTGAGTATGAGGTGATGAGCAGAAATGTGGAACATCCGGTTACTAAAGGACTACCGACCAATTGGATTCATACTTCAGATTATTTATTGTTCAATACAAAATCACTTGATGGAGAGATAGAAGTTTTGGCTTCCGCCAAAGCAGATACACTTCATGGAGGTGGTGGAGAAATTTTGCCAGTATTATTCACTGTAAAGTATGGCGAAGGACGCGTTTTTAATACGACCATGGGTACCGGTGCAATGGCAAACCAATGTGTTGGATTTATTACAACGCTACAACGCGGTGCTGAATGGGCAGCAACTGGGGTTGTTTCTCAGGAAGTTTCAGTTGACTTTCCAAATTCGGTAAGTACACATGAATGGACTGATTTCAAACCGTTAACCCTGGATGAGATTCTTAAAAAATGCGAGACCTATGAAGTCGGGAAAAGTAAAAAGTACTTAAACGATTTTTCAATGCGAATTAGGAATTGTGATGGAAAGCCGGAAACCTATGCGATGTATGAAGCAAAAATAT
>JAHEMV010000509.1 GCA_024643455.1 Cytophagales bacterium | reverse complement strand
CGGGCCAACTGGTTTAGAAATGACATTTTCCTTAAACAAACTGGAATCTCATATGATCCTACGAAATCTGGCAGCTATCATATCACCATTTTAAATGAATTCAATTGTTTTACCAGGTCTGAAAATGTGTATTATGGAATCACCGGTTTAGAAGATATTGATCATGATATTTCTATTTTTCCCAATCCATTTAATAACTATATCAGAGTGACCAACAATGATGGACTTCTTGAATTTGTAAACGTTTATGATACCCGTGGGCGATTGATCAGTGAAAATAATTCCATAAAGAATAAGTTTATAGACCTTTATTTAAGTGGCTCATCTGATGGAATTTATTTTATAAAATTGCGCAGAGACGGAAAAATTTACACGCGAAAAGTTGTAAAAAACCTATCTAAATAGCCTAATATTCACTATTTTTAGCCTTTTAGTAGATATAGTGTAAAATCTACAAGGGAGTCCGATACAGCACAAATAGTGGATTTACACAATGAAAAAAACAGTACTCTTTTTTTACTGCATGTGGTCATTTGTAGCATTTGGCCAGATCAGAAAAATACAATGGGCTTCTTCGCTCGAATATCAATACAATCAATATCAGGAAGTTGACTATTCGGCACACAAAGCTCTTGGACCTCCAGATGCTTTTCCTCCGGGGCACATCAATAAAAATGCATTTCGACTTACTGATGAATCGGAATTTGGTACAATAAAACTTGGTTTTGATATTCCGCAACCAGTGCAACAAGTGATTATCGTCGAAAGTAATGAACCCGGTCGAATTGTACAGGTAAAACTCATCGATGAATTCGGTTATAATTATATCATTTACCAGCAAGAACCACAATCGATACCTGACAAATTCAGATCAATGGTGCTCAGTGTACCTCGGACAGATTATAATGTAAAAACCATAGAAATTAATCTGAATTCGATACCATTGCCGGGTTATTGCCAGATCGATGCGGTAGGTATACTTGACCATGGAAATATGTCTGATGTCCGAAATTTTCTTTCAGGAGCCAACTATAATGTGCAACAGGTGATGACGTTTACAGCTCAAAAAGAAAACCTCCAGGATCATATCAACTCCAAGTATACAGAAGCAAAACCATTGGTTTCCCATGATGGAAATACACTGTATTTTTCAAGGCTATTTCACCCGGATAATACAGGAGGAAAAACGGATCCACAGGATATTTATGTCTCTCAATTTATAAACGGACAATGGAGTATTGCTCAAAATATAGGCTACCCGTTAAACGACCAATATGCAAATGGTGTATGCTCAATTTCACCGGATGGCAATAAATTGTTGGTGATAAATGGATACCACAACAATAGCACCATCACACCCGGAGTATCCATATCCAATAAAACAGCCATCGGTTGGGGCCAACCCATAAGTCTTGATATTGTTGATTTTGAAAATAAAAGTGAATTTCAGGATTTCTTTCTTTCGGCAGATGAACGAGTCATCATTATGGCGGTAGAACGGAATGAAGGATACGGTGATCAGGATCTTTTTGTAAGCTTAAAAACAGGAATAAAGAGTTACTCCAAACCAATCAATCTTGGAATGGGTATCAACACAACAAAAGCTGAGTTTGCCCCTTTCCTTTCTCCTGACAATACAACACTTTACTTTGCTTCCGATGGGCATGGAGGATACGGACAAAGTGATATTTTTAAAACCAAACGTCTGGATGATACCTGGCAAAACTGGACAGAACCACAAAACCTGGGACCAGCAATCAATACATCAAGTTGGGACGCTTATTTCAGTATTACCGCTTCCGGTGATTATGCCTATTTTGTTTCCTCAGAAGGAACTCGAAATGGTCAGGAAAATATATATAGAATCCCATTACTTCAGGATATTACACCAGAACTTCCCAGCGAGTTGATTGCTTTTCAGGGAAGAATATTTAATGCCCTTACCAATGCACCAATCAGTGCAAGTATTATTTTGGAAAATATCAGTGAGCACAAGCCATTTCGAGCTACATCTGACGAATTAACAGGTAATTTTTTATTCTATATACCCAAAGAAAAGGCCTATGAGTTTACAGTTAGAGCTCCTGGATTTATCACCTTTTTTGAGAATTTGAACCTGGAACCTTTTTCTAAAGAAGAAAAAATCTATCGAAATATATACTTAACACCAATAGAGACGAATCAAATATTTACACTAAACGATCTAATGTTTGAACGCAGCAAACCAATTTTGCTTGATGAATCTTACCCCTCACTGGAAAAACTGGTAAGTATATTACTGGAAAATCCAAAGCTAAAAATTGAACTTGCAGGCCATACAGATGGCTTGGGATCACAAAACACCAAACAATCACTTTCCTATCGGAGGGTAGAGAAAATTAAAGAATTTTTGGTGGAATTTGGTATCGATCGCAAACGAATCGAAACAGTGGGATATGGAGGTTCCAGACCTATAGCACCAAATGACAGCGAGGAAAACAGGGCCAAAAACAGAAGGGTGGAAATCAAAGTATTAGATATCGGTGCTTAGAACGAAAAAACGAATTGTTTTACAAAAAAAAGAAAACGAGAAGTTCATTTTTTAACTTTGTAAAATAAAGATGAAGCAAAAGCTTATGCAATTAACCTCAATTTTAACGTGTCCTGTTTGTGGGCATCAAAAAGAAGAAATGATGCCTACCGATGCCTGCCAGTTTTTCTATGAATGTGAAAAATGCCATTCTTTATTAAAACCAAAAAAGGGAGATTGTTGCGTGTTTTGCTCTTTTGGCACTAATCCTTGCCCGCCTGTACAGCAAGGTAAGGAAAGTAATTGTTGTGGCTAATATTTTCATTTTGAATGAATAAAAAGTGTTGATCTATTCCACAAAATGGAATAACCTTTTAGCCAACCATTTTATACTTTCAAATGAAATAGAAAGATTAATTCAACAACAAAAACCTATTTTTCTCTCTGATTCACTAACCCGATATGCAGGTGTTATTGATCCGAAAGAAAAATAGATTTGATAGTGATTTTGTGGTGGGTATAAATTTTAGTTCTTACTATTTGTCGATTTACTCTTTCTTAAATAAATATCTCCATTTACCGACTGAATGGAAAATGGGGTACCTCCACCATTTAGGCTGCCTTCCAGGCTAAAAATATTCATGTTAGGTGCCATAACTGGCAATGATTTAGAAGCATTTTTATCCACTAGAATTTCCATGTCGGTATAGATCTCTCCATTTACAGTATTAAGCTCCATATCTGCGGCAACATTTCCTGGTAGGCTTACATCAACATACCCGTTAACTGAGAGAATGGAATTCGGTTTATTAGGTGTAACACTGGAATAGATCACTTCTACATTTCCGTTGGTGGAATTCGCGACTATAGGACCAGAGACATTTTTCATTTTGATCTGTGAATTTAGCGCATTGATTTCCACTTCACCCATTAGATTTTCAATCGAATAGGTGGTTTCAGCCTGAGCAAAAACATCATTGACGCTGAGGTGTGCTTTATTCGGAATATAAAATGTGTACGTCTTATTTCGGGCATTCTTGGAGATTTTCAGGACAGAAAAGTAATCTTCTGCCTTATCTACTACCAATCCAATGCCTGTATTATCCGAAACATCTGCAGTAAGTGGTTTCAAGCCGGCAGCGCGATCCGGTACCTGTTTCTTTTGTCCTGTCGGAACATCGATGTATTCACCTTTGAAATCAGTGGTTATGATGATCTCATTTTTATCATGCCCGATGATCACCACATTGTCTGATCCTACCTGGATGTCAATTGTGGAATTCGGACTGTTTTTCATCTCTGTTTTATATTGATTCTGAGCCATCATCAAATGCCCCATTGCGATCAACATCAAACTTATAGCTAACTTTTTCATATCGTTTATCTTTATATTTTTCTATTCGTTTCTAAATCAATTTTCCTATTCCC
>JAHEMV010000508.1 GCA_024643455.1 Cytophagales bacterium | reverse complement strand
GTGGATAATATGAAAATGACAAATGGAGATACTGAGCGTTTCTGTCTTTCAAACGATGATTTCAGGACTAATCCGCTTATTATAATATTTGAATCTGAATCTATTCTTTGATTAAAGGAAATATAATTTTCATCGTTAATATTTATCTCATCTTTGGCTAGTCTAAAAGATTTCTGATAAAAAGTGGAGTCCATTATGCCGACCGATTCATTAGAAAACAACACATCTCTCCTATCAATAATCCCTTTTTCTGTTAGATTAGACTTGAATATTATTATCTGCTCAAAAATATCTTTGCGCAAAAAAAGCTCATTATTAAAAAAGTCATTATAATCTGTAAAATAATAATTACCAGAATTCGACCTATCTTGTGGATTAAGAATTATATCTACCTTAAAATAAATCCCTGATTTTCCATAAAGGATTTCTTTTTCGCTACTTTCAGCAAGTAGCTCTACTTCTTTTTTCTGTAATGCATTTATTATTTTAAGATCATTGTTCGTTTCCATAGTTGGTTTCATGGTGATACTCCTGATATCAGCATTTTTCTTAAAACTACTCTCCAATGACCTGATATTTTTAACGATTTGCTGCAGGACACGGAAGTTATTGGCTATCATATCCCGCTCCTTTCCTTTTACATAAACCAGGAAATAAATACTAAATGCAAAACCAATTATTATTGTTGTGCTGAGCACTATCCAGCTCTTGTTGGAGAATTTCAACTTCATGGTTCTTTGGGTATGGTTAGTAATTGAAACAATAAAAACGAATTATATATTCAATTTTTTATCGAGTATATTAACATGTTTTGAATCTGTATTTATTTATGCATTAAAGTCGAATTAGTAACTTTAAAGCTATAATTTTAATTTTTATCCGGATATAAAAAGATAATATTGCGAATTATTATCACATAAACAATACAAATAAGTCGAAATGAAGACTATTACTTCGTAACGGTGAGCATAAAGCATTGACAATTCAGAAATAGTATCATTTCTGAACCGAATTAAGAGTTGTTGCTATTCTTAAAAAAAATTAGAATTACTTTTTCCTGTTTAACCTTAGAAGTAATTCTTATTGGTGATTTTCTCCTGCAGATATCATATTAACAAAAATACGGTAAGCACCAGGTACACCTTCTGGTAATTCTCTAAACCATGAATAACCAGTATAAATATAATTTCCTTTTCCATATTTTGCTTCGAGCAAACCTCCGTTAAGTGCATCCTCCCCAGGATCGTGACAGGATAATATAGGCACAAACTCATCGGACCATTTACCTGGAAAATATAGGCCGCGTTCCTGCACCCAACCTTCAAAATCCTTTTGGCTAATTTTATTTGGGAAATTCATCATTGGGTTTTTCTCAGCTAAAATATCGATTTTAGAATTTTCATCGGTTACTCTTTCCCTGGAAAGTGTTAATGGAAATGGACCTATATTTTCGGCGACCAGACTGTTGTTTGTGTTGTACTGCACTATTAAATTACCACCACGATACACAAATGCCAAAAGTTTTTCCATATCATATTTTAATCTATCCACTGTATTTAATGCCCTGACGCCTAATATGATGACATCAAATTGATCAAGTACTTGTTCATTGAATTCCAGGTCATTTATCAAATCAACCTGATAGCCAATCTGGCGTAAATTTTCAGGAATATTATCTCCGGCGCCCATGAGGTATCCTATTTTTTCATCGCCTTTTTCGAGATCCAGTTTTACAAACTTAACTTCATCACTATTAAATAATAATTGTTCTGGAATATGGTCATAGTTTATCTCTGTATAACTATTTGAAAATTGATGATCATCAATCTGAACAATTGCTTTTGCAATGGACGTTTCCTGAACTGCTGGCGGAGTTACTTCAAACGTAAATGAGGCGATTTCGCCTTTTTTTGACAATTGAAGATCATAAGTCAATGGTTTAATTTTCCAAGTATTCGGCAAGTCCAAACGGACAGTTCCTTTCAAACTATCTTTACCTGCTTTCACATCCAATTTAACCATTTGCGAAGCATGATTTGCAAATATCACTACGCTTCCGTAAATATTGACATATACAGGCGGTGCGATAACAAAAGGTTGGTATACTTCCCCTTTTACCGGATCGTTTCGCTTGTAAATCACCGGTTTATTGAAGTGGATATCTTCACCTTCGACGTTTAATAAAAAGTCAGCAGTAACAGCTGGATCATTTTCTGGCTTTCCGATCAACAGTTGGTTGTCAACATCAAACATGCCAACACCATGTTTTTTAACCAACCAATAAGGCTGTGAATATTCCGCAGATTCTGGAATAATCATTTTATAGGACAATTGCTGATCGTTATTATTTTTTAATTCAATATCGTATTCTTCTCCAATGCCAAACTTATCAAAAGAGATTTTCTTAAGTTTAATATTTGCTGAAGACCTGTTTATAGCCTCAATATCCAGACTAATTTCTTCACCAGGAAAAGCTGTAAAATCACCAGATTTAACTTCCAAAAACAGACCTGTAATGGCGTAAATTAGTTCGTCTAACTCTTGTAATTTATGTTGCTTCCAAAATGTATCGTGGATCTTGCTTACTTCCCGCCTTATGTTCAATATTTCTTTTAATATCCCAACTGGATTAGCCGGATCGAATGATTCGATTAAATGATCAATTTTTATATTAATATCTTTTCCTCCAATGATTTTATTCCAACTTAAATCAACAACTTCAAATGCATTTTTTTCAGCTTTCTGGCCTTTTATAAATTGTAAATATTCTTTTCGAGTACCTCTGGAACCAGTCACTCCAAATCCCTGACTTTTATGGCTGCTTCTACTTAATGCAGCAATTTCGGAATAGGATTGACCGAGAAGTTGATTGAATGCTCCTATGTCAATACTAACTAATTCCGATGTATCTTTCTGGAAATCATCTCTACGCCACCAATAGGTATTCCAATACAGCGATTTGGGTTGCCATGTATCAACGTTCTTTAGTTGATCGGGGAATCTGGTCTTATCCCCTGCTGCATCAAATGCTTCTTCAGCTAAAATAGCTGATGCGGTATGGTGCCCATGATTTCCTCCTGGAATGGTATTGAATCGTGTTATAATTATATCAGGCCTGAAATTTCGAATTACCCATACCAGGTCACTTAATACTTCCTCTTTATTCCATATATTGAAGGTTTCATCCGGGTTTTTGGAATAACCAAAATCTACTGCGCGACTAAAAAATTGTTCACCATTGTCAATGCTCCTGGCTGTCAAAAGCTCTTGGGTTCTGATCACTCCAAGCTCATCTCTAATTTCTGGTCCAATGAGATTTTGACCTCCATCACCTCTTGTACACGAAAAGTATGCGGCATTTACCAATTGACCATTTGCAAAATAGGTGATCAAATTGGTGTTTTCATCATCCGGATGCGCGGCTACGTATAAAACGTTTCCTAAAACTTTAAGCTTTTGAAGCTTTTGTTGAATTTCAGATGAATTATAATGTTTTGGTTTTTGAGCATATAAACTGAAAACACTAAAAATCAGACAGACTATATAAAGAAACGTTATCTTTTTCACGCAGAAACATTTAAATGGGATTGCGAATTAAATCAAATGATGGGGTAAGACAAAATTTAAAATTAAATCAATTCGATAATTATTCAGAAGATTTACAAAAACACATTTTGATATAACGTGAATAAAAGCATCAATACAAAATTTATAAGTTTGGTAAATAACTAACATAGAGTGATCAAACATAGCAAATCTCTTCAGAAATAACGGAATATTTCCGAGTTTTGTGTTATACAATTTATTTTTTAATGCATTAAAGTAACAGGGATCGCAGGCGAATGGAACATTTGTATAATTTTTTCCTTATCAGATACAGAAAAAGTGATTATTTAGAATTTTCGCAAGCAAGGTTAACATTTAATTTTTGTCTTGTAACCGC
>JAHEMV010000062.1 GCA_024643455.1 Cytophagales bacterium | reverse complement strand
TGCCTTCGAGTTGTTCACGAGTGATCGTGACGAATTTACTGAAAGAGGAGATGGGTTTTAAAGGGATAGTAATCACTGATGCCATGAATATGGGGGCATTGCAAAAAATTGAAAATGCATCTCTAAAAGCTGTGGAAGCTGGATGTGACATGATTTTGATGGAGCCGAATGAGCAGAATCTGCTAGATAAAGTGTATGAAAAATACATTGGAAACGATACTTTTCATAACCAGGTTGATCAATCTGTCCGAAAGATTTTACGGTTAAAGGCCTGCCTGAATCTACTTTGATTTTGTGGATTTTGGCCATTATTCTTTATAGCATTTAATCTTGAATGCGCACTCAAACATTTATCGATATCCATCATAGAATATCATGGGTTTATCGAAAAAATATAGTGGGTTGAAAAAACTTTACTTTTGTTCTCTTAATTTTGCGGTTTAATTGAAACGTTTATATATCATGAAAAAAACATATTTTTTAGCAATTGTATTAATGGCATTTTTATATGGATGCGATTCTTTCACAAAAGAAAAAAATAATTCTTATACCATTAGCGCCGCTATTACCGGTGTAGAAGATTCAACCCTTGTCATTTTAAATTTGGTGCGAGACGGAGATCTGCAAGCATTTGACTCCGCATATGTCAAAAAATCTTTGGTGAGTTTCGATGGTAGTCTGGAAAACCCAGAGATGATCTACCTTAGAGTGGGTAATACCAGAAAACTGATCAATTTGTTTGGAGAAAATAGTAAAATTTCCATCGAGGTAAATATCGATAGCCTTGATAAGGCAAAAGTGACTGGCTCAACAGTTCATGATGATCTTATGGCTTTTAAAGCATATTTGAAACCAATAGATGAGCGGTCAGCTATAATTGATGCAGCTTATGGCAAAGCCTCTGCTATTGGCGACAAAGCTAAAATGAATGAAATTATTGACCAGTACGATAAACTAAGAGGCGAACAAGTAGTCATGATCAAGGAGTTCGTCGCTTCCAAACCTGCATCTTTTATATCCCCATATATCATAAAAAATTATCTTTCGTATGATATGGATTTTCCTGAATTGGATAGCCTGTTGACATTATTAGACTCTGGTGTATATCATTCTCTGGATTATAAAAATTTGGAAAATAGGGTCTCAACACTCAAAAATGTTGCAGTAGGCAATCAGGCGGTTGATTTTGCACTAAATGATACCACCGGAAATCCAATTGCAATTTCTTCTTTTAAAGGCAAGTACTTACTGATCGATTTTTGGGCATCCTGGTGTGGCCCTTGCAGAAGAGAAAATCCAAATGTGGTTGCGCTGTATAATGACTTTAGTGATAAAGGATTTGAAATTATTGGTGTTTCTTTTGACGATGATGGCAATAAATGGATTAAAGCAATCCATCAGGATGGATTGACCTGGCCACATGTAAGTGATTTAAAAGGATGGGGATCCGCTGCTGGCAAATTATATGGGATCAATTCCATACCAGCAACGGTACTACTGGACCGGAATGGTGTCATTATTGCAAAAAACTTAAGAGGTGATGCCCTACGAAAAAAATTGGAGGAACTTTATGCAGCTGAAGGTTCAAATAGTTAAATTGAGTAAAATTATTTTTAACCAAAATTATAATGAAATGCTTAAGAAAATACTTTTTATCGTGGGTGTGACTTTTATAGCTTACAGCTGTGCTTCAACCAAAAAAGCTGTTGATATTTCCATTGGATCATGGGATTATGTAATCAAAAATACACCTGATGGGGATACTCAGGGGACTTTTATTATTGCAAAAGAAGGTGAAAGCTACATGGGTTCGTTAAATACAACCCAGGGCAGTGTTGCCTTGGATGATGTTACCGTAGTTGATAAAGTACTTAAATGTACTTTCCAATATATGGGCTATACTATTGATATGACAGGTACGTTTGAAGGAGACGCTTTTACTGGGAAGTGCTCTGTGGATTACAATGATTTTCCAATGACTGCTGTGAGGAAATTATAGAAAGACTTAAATTACACTATAAAAAAAGGGAGTATTTGCTCCCTTTTTTTATTTTCTATATGGTATTTTGTGCCCTATTTTAATGAAAGTTCTTCAATAATTCGAATAATTTTAGCATTAAGTTTTCCTTGAACAAGATCAAAATCAGCTTTGCTTTTCAATGGCCCTTTCACACTAAAATAAAATTTAATTTTTGGCTCTGTTCCTGAAGGTCTCGCCGAAATCTTTGTTCCATCTGAAGTAGTGTATTGCAGCACGTTGGATTTTGGGAAATCAATTTTCGAAATTTTTCCAGTCGATATATCTTTCACTTCGCTAGATTGATAATCATACACTTTCTGGACAGGTGATCCATGAATTGTTTTAGGCGGATTTTGTCGCATATTTTTCATCATCTCCTGGATTTCTTCTGCACCTGATTTGCCTTTTCTGGTGATGGATAATAATGACTCCTGATAAAAGCCAAATTCTTTGTAGATTTCAGTTAAAAGGTCAAAAACACCCATGCCGTTTTCTTTTGCCCATGCTGTCATTTCAGCGAGTAAAGCACATGAAGAAATAGCATCCTTGTCACGAACAAAGTCTCCGCAGAGGTATCCATAACTTTCTTCGCCTCCTACAATAAATTTTTTCTTTCCTTCAAGCTCTTTAATGATGGCAGCGATATATTTAAATCCTGTTAACGTTTCAAAGGCCTCCACCTTAAATCTTTTAGCGATGTCCAGGATTAGGTCTGTTGTCACAATGGTCTTGATAACAAACTGTTTTCCATCTAGCTTTCCTTTTTCAGACCACATTTTTAGCATGTAATACATCAAAAGTACTGCAGCTTGGTTTCCATTGATCAATTGAAATTCGCCATGATGATTTTTGGCGCCTATACCAACCCTATCAGCATCCGGGTCAGTTGCCATAATGAGATCCGCATCAATTTTCTTTGCTTTTTTTACGGCGAGGCTCATTGCCTCAGCCTCTTCGGGGTTTGGATATACTACGGTGGGAAAATTGCCATCCGGAGTTGCTTGCTCTTCAACTACATGAACATTTTCAAATCCGAATCGTTGCAATATTTCCGGGACAAGCGTAATTCCTGTTCCGTGAATTGGAGAATATACAATTTTAAGATCTTTCTGCTTTTTGATTACCTCCGGAGACAGGGATAGTTGCTTAACCTCCTTCAAATATTTCTCATCCAAATCAACGCCGACTTCAACAATTAAGGACGGATTTTTGGTGAATTTTACATCATCAATACTTGCAATCTTATTTACTTCATCGATTACATTTTCGTCATGTGGAGGTGTAACCTGCGCTCCATCATCCCAATAGGCTTTGTACCCATTATATTCTTTTGGATTGTGCGAGGCAGTAAGCACCACACCACTTTTACAACCAAGATGCCGGATCGAAAAAGACAATTCGGGGGTTGGTCTAAGTGCGGTAAAGAAATATACTTTAATTCCATTGGCAGAGAAAACGGATGCAGTGGTTTCCGCAAAAAAGTCACTGTTGTTTCTGCTGTCATGTGCGATGGCTACACTGATTTTTTGACCAGGAAATGCTTTAAGCAAATAATTACTGAGCCCTTGCGTAGCTTTTCCAATGGTATATTTATTCATCCTGTTTGACCCGATTCCCATCAATCCTCTCAATCCGCCTGTCCCGAATTCGAGGTCTTTATAAAATGAATCAATCAATTCAGTTTGATCTGCCGAATCCAGCATTCGTTTGATTTCATCTTTAGCGTTCTTGTCAATCGAACTATTCAGCCATTCTTGCGCTTTGGCTCTTACTTCTAAATCCATTAGGTTCAAAATTTGGTACGTATTGATTTTATTAATGTCGCTAAATTAAGATATAGAAAATTGATTTTGCTAATCAATCCATATAAAACCATTGAGAAATAATCATCAGGTTCAATATCAGATATACTCTTAGTAATCTGTGCAGTCATTTAAAGTTGTAGAAGGTCAAAAATCATGGAAATTATTTGCATTGGAAATAGACTTTTTGAAGTTTTACATTTTAATCCTATACAACATGAATGTTATAAAACTCAATGAGGATCTTTGTGAGCTGGTAAGTCGAAGAAATGTACTTGCGGCCATTGGCTATAATGACGAAGCCTATGATGAAGTTGAAGAGAATCTACATGATTTTGAAGATGATTTTTTGGAGAAATACGAAGATTATCTCGAAGAAGGACTTCAAACCGTTCATGATAAGTATTGTCCTGATATAGATGTATTATTACCTATTGCCTATATCGCAAAAAAATATATTGAAAAAACAGACAAAGATGGCAATATGACCTATGGTGTAGGAGCCAACGAAGGGATACTCATTGATGTAGATAAATATCCTAAAAGTGATGTCAGGCTTATTTTGGTGCCATCACCGACTCGAGTTGTTATGACAATTGATAACAGTAATCCGCAAGTAGTTTGGGAAGCGGTTTAGTTTTTACAAAATAGTTGATGGTTGTTTGTTGGGGATAAAAACAACCATCATATTGTTAGTACCCGATCTTTTCTTTTACCCTGGCCAATACACTTCTTCCAATTACACGTGCTTTTTCTTCACCTTCTTTCAGCTTTTGGATGAGTTCATCAGAATGCTTCATATAGTAGTCAAAGGTTTCCCGTTCTGTTGCCATCTGATCCATTATTAATCCATAAAGGGCTGTTTTTGCATGACCATAACCGTAATTTCCGCCCTCGTAGTTCTTTCTCATTTCAATAACCTGATCTTCATTTGCAAGTAATTTATAAAGCGCAAATACATTGCAGGTGTCTGGATTTTTGGGTTCCTCCAAAGGTGTACTGTCGGTAACAATCGACATTATTTTCTTTTTTAGTTCTTTAGCCGGAAGGAAAATATCGATAGTGTTGTTGTATGATTTACTCATTTTATTGCCGTCAATTCCAGGAATTGTCATTACCGAAGTATCAATTTTTGCTTCCGGAATTACGAACGTTTCACCATAAATAGTGTTGAAAGTATTGGCAATATCACGTGTCATTTCAAGGTGCTGCTGCTGGTCCTTTCCCACAGGGACAAAATTGGCATCATACATCAATATATCCGAAGCCATCAAAACAGGATAGGTAAATAAACCAGCATTTACATCGGAAAGTCGATCTGATTTATCCTTGAAACTATGCGCATTGGCAAGCATTGGAAATTGAGTAAAACAGTTTAAATACCAGGTGAGCTCACAGACTTCAGGTATTTGCGATTGGCGATAAAATATATTTTTGTCTGTGTCAAATCCAAAAGCAAGCCATGCTGCAGCTGTAGCTAGAGTGTTTTGCTGTCGTTCAGCACCATCTTTAACAGAGGTAAGTGAGTGTAAATCAGCAATAAAAAACAGCGCTTCGTTTTTTGGATCTTTCGATAGTTCAATTCCCGGTTTTATTGCCCCCAAAATATTTCCCAGATGTGGTCTGCCCGTACTTTGTATTCCTGTCAGTATTCTTGCCATAGTGCTAAAAAATTTGCGCAAATTAAGTAAACAAATTACAAAGTGACTAAAAATACTTGCGCTAGTTCATTTTTGTTATTGTAAACCATATTTTTGTATCGCCATATAAAATGAGTTGGCTCGATATTTTACATGTATAATCACAGTTCGATGAAATTCCATATATTTTTAGTTCTAATACTTACAATAACAGTTTCCTTTGTCTCGGCTCAGGACAAAGCTAAATTTGATTTTGAGGAAGAAACCTTTGATTTTGGTTCCTTCAAAGAAGATAATGGACCAGTAGAGCACAAATTTGTTTTTACCAATAAGGGAGATGCTCCGCTATTGATTCAGGGAGTGAGAGCTTCATGCGGTTGTACTACTCCTGCATGGAGTAAAGAGCCGATACCTCCTGGAGAAAAAGGATTTATAACTGCCAAGTATAATCCGAAAAACCGACCTGGATCATTCAGGAAATCACTAACAATCACTTCTAATGCTGATCCATCTTCATCTGTCCTCTACATTATGGGTATGGTAGAAGTAAAACCCAGAACGCCTGCTGATCAATATACCTTCAAGATTGGAGACATGCGATTTAGGTATCAATCCATGAACATGGGAAGGGTAACAACGGATAAGCCTATGACACGTTCTTTTGATATGTATAATGATGGTGAAAAAGCGATCACCTTTCTGGATAAAATGGAAAAACCCGAATTCGTTTCGATAAGCGTTCAGCCGAACGTGATTGAACCCAAAACAACTGCAAAACTTATTATTACTTATAATGGAAAAATGAAAAACGATTATGGCTATGTGTCTGATCCGATTCATATATATACCAATGAAGATCATGATGCGGACAAGTCACTTCGTGTAGTCGCTTCAATTGAAGAATATTTTCCACCAATGACTCAGGAGCAACTGTCACAAGCACCAAAAATGTCTTTTGTGTCAACAGAGCACGATTTTGGAAATATGAAAAGGAATGCGATAGCAAATACAGAATTTGAATTTACCAATACTGGAAAAACCGAATTGAGCATCAGGACGTTAAAACCCAATTGTGGATGTACCGTTACAAAAATGGACAAATACAGCTATGCACCTGGTGAATCGGGAAAAATAAGTGTGGAATTCAATACAACCGGAAGGAAAGGATCGCAGCAAAAATCCATCGTTGTATTTTCAAATGATCCAACTGCACCGTCAAGGCAATTGACTATAAAAGCCCGGGTAGAGGATGCAATCTAAATTGTGCTGGATCGTGTAAAAATCATCATCAGTACATGAATAGATTGAAAAATTCTATCTGGAAGCCAACAATAACATGCCAAATCCAAGGACTGACATCCAGTATTTGTAGGGTTCCAGAAAGCTGACATTCAATACATTCATTTCTAAAAACACGGATATCAGGACAACAAGTATTGCAAAAAACTTAATGAGAAAGCGGTTTCTTTTACTCATGATGTTTCAGTTTGATTTATGACAAATGTAAAATACTGATTTCTATCATCTAATTATTTCTAATTAAATTTTACTTTCGCGAAGATTTTTAAAACCAATTCAATTGGCAACTATAGGGACTGACATCACATATGCTTTTGAATTATTAAATCGTGAAGAGCTGGTTGCCATCCCGACCGAAACTGTTTATGGACTCGCTGGTAATGCTTTTAATGCGCTGTCTGTTGCAAAAATTTTCAAGGTAAAGGAGCGACCCTCTTTTGATCCCTTGATTGTACATACTTCAGATCTGGAGCGTATTCATGAATTTGTTGTAGACATTCCTGAAAAGGCGTATGACCTGGCAACAGCATTTTGGCCAGGACCATTGACTATGGTTTTTAAGAAGAAGGCAATTATACCTGATTTGGTTACGTCAGGTTTGGATACAGTGGCAGTCAGAATACCCAAACATGCATTGACCCTTGAACTTCTGAAAAGCATTGATTTTCCATTAGCGGCGCCAAGTGCCAATCCATTTGGTTATGTTAGTCCGACCCAGGCTACTCATGTAAATGAACAACTCGGCGCTAAAATTCCTTATATTTTGGATGGAGGTCCTTGCCAGGTAGGAGTGGAGTCAACAATTGTAGGATTTCATGGAGATGAGGCAACTGTTTTGCGCCTCGGAGGGTGTAAGGTGGAAGATATCGAACGGATCGTTGGGAAAATAAATATAAGGCTTCATGCATCTTCCAATCCTGTAGCGCCAGGAATGTTGGATAGTCATTATGCTCCATTAACGCCAGTTCGAATAGGAAATATCGAAGAATTAATCGCGCAATATCAGGGGAAAAGAATTGGGGTTTTATCATTTGACAGATACTATGATGGAATTGATCCAATCAATCAATTTGTCCTTTCAAAAAAAGGTGATCTTGATGAAGCAGCAACTTGCCTTTTTACTGGATTAAGGCAACTAGATATGCTAAATTTACAACTCATAATAAGCGAGTACGTACAAGACATTGGCCTTGGCCGGGCCATCAACGACCGCCTCAGACGCGCAGAAGCAAAACGAAATTGAATTATTTTTAGACCAATCAAATATATATTATGAAAACAGTTGATAATTATAATTTCTCCGGAAAAAAAGCATTGATCAGAGTTGATTTTAATGTTCCCTTGAATGATAAATTTGAAATTACCGATGATAACCGATTGAAGGCTGCCCTTCCAACTATAACAAAAATATTAAAAGATGGAGGTTCAGTAATTTTGATGTCGCATCTTGGCCGGCCAAAAGAAGGTCCTGTTGAAAAATATTCTTTAAGACATGTGGTTTCTTACCTAAGCAAACACCTCGGGGTGAAGGTACAATTTGCAAATGATTGCATTGGTGAAGAAGCAGTACAGAAATCAAAAGCGCTCAAGCCAGGTGAAGTGTTGCTTTTGGAAAATCTTAGATTTTACAAGCAGGAGGAGAAAGGAGATGTTGAGTTTGCCAAAAAACTTGCTTCTTATGGAGATGTTTGGGTAAATGATGCTTTTGGAACCGCTCATCGAGCACATGCATCAACAGCCGTAATGGCCCAATTTATACAAGATAAAATTTGTGGCTATGTGATTGAAGCGGAATTAGTGAATGCCGAAAAGGTTTTAAAAACGGGCAAAAAACCATTGACTGCTATTATGGGTGGAGCGAAAATCAGTGATAAAATTTTAATTATTGAAAATCTACTCGATCGAGTAGATAATTTAATAATTGGTGGAGGTATGGCCTACACCTTCTTCAAAGCGCAAGGTGGTAAAATAGGCAATTCACTTTGCGAAGAAGATAAACTGGATCTGGCAAAAACATTAATAGCAAAAGCAAAAAGTAAAGGAGTTAACCTGTTATTGCCTTTAGATTCTGTGACAGCGGATAAATTTGATAATAATGCTAAAATTGAATTAGCGGACAATATGAATATTAAGGATGGCTACATGGGTCTTGATATTGGTCCAAAAGCCATTGTTGAATTCAAAAAAGTGATCAGCAATTCGAAGACTGTGCTTTGGAATGGCCCGATGGGAGTTTTTGAAATGTCGAATTTTGCCAAGGGAACAAAAGAAGTGGCTGCCGCTGTTGTAGCAGCAACAGAAGCCGGAGGATTTTCATTAATTGGTGGCGGTGATTCAGCAGCGGCTGTCAATATTCTGGGTTATGGTGATAAGGTAAGTTATGTATCTACAGGAGGTGGAGCATTGCTTGAGTATATGGAAGGCAAAGTATTGCCAGGAGTTGCAGCACTGGAAGGATAGATATAAATCAGATTTAGATATCAAGCCCTGGAGTCATGGATTTCAGGGCTTTTTTTGTTTAAAAAGGCAATTTAAACCGCAATCCATTTTCAATAAATAATTATATTCGTAATCTAATTACCTATACCACAGCTCTATGGAAGTGAACATTAATTTGAATAATCAGCGAAATTTGAAACGCAGTAAACGAATATTAAGAATTTTTTCATTAATAACACTCGTTCTTGCCATCTTAACTGGTGTATTGTTGGCTTTTAATCTGATGGAGGGGTCAGTGTTTATGCAATGGTTTTATATGTTTTATTTTTTATTGTTTTCTATTTCATTGTATATGCAATCAAACGGAATACACCTTTTGGACTTACTTGGTAAATCCTACTTTAAGTTGACCGAAAAAGGAGTCGAATATAAATTAGATATATTCCATAAGAAAATTAACAGCTTCAATTGGAACGAAGTTGAGTTTATCAGTATTAAGCTATTCGAAATTAAAGTTAAGGTCAATAAACAATTGGAAACCATCAACCTCGAAAAGCTCAGCGATGAAAATCTACAAATGGTAAAAGAGATATTCAAAAAACGGCAATCAGAAATCGTTGAAAAAGATATGCTGTTGACTGAAGACTAGTTCATTGGTTTCACTCCTTCATTTTTCAACTCAATGGAATAGAGTCCTGTTTGACAAGTCATAAATAAAGTTTTTCCATCTTTACCTCCCCAGCCAATATTGGCTGGGTGCTCTGGAGGTGAGATCGTCCCCAGATGTTCACCTTTTGCATTGACCACTAAAACACCGCCTGGTCCTGTAAAATAGCAGTTTCCTTTTTTGTCAACTTTTATTCCATCAGGTCCGCCTTCACCGGCGATTTTTGTTGCATCGAAAAATAATGTTCGATTAGACAGATTTCCAGTTTCATCGACATCGTAACGATAATATAATTTTCTATCTCCGTCCATATCATCTACATAGAGATACTTTTCATCAGGAGAAAAGGCTAAACCGTTTGGCAATTTCAGATCCCCATCCATCAATTCGAGGTTCCCATTTCTGATGCGAAATACACCCTGAAAACTCAATTCTTTTGCTGAATCTTCCATATTTTTAGGTAATCCCCATGGAGGATCGGTAAAATAAATTGCTCCTTCTGATTTGACAACCACATCATTAGGACTATTCAATCTTTTACCACTAAATTGCCGAGCCAGTGGAACGAAATTTCCAGCACGATCATATTTCAGTATTTGACGTGCACCGTGTTGGCAAATGATCAGATTTCCGGATTTATCAAATGTAAGGCCATTGGATCCTGGCCCAGTACTTTCAATATCTGTACCGACAAACCCACTGTTTTTTAGATAAATGGAAACACCTTCTTCCGGTATATATTTAAATATCGTATTAGCTGGTATGTCGCTGAATAACAAATATCCTTCCTTGTGCCATAATGGTCCTTCAGTAAAAGAAAATCCATCAGCGATTTTTTCAATCTTTGCATCCTTTGACACAATTTTGTCCATGCCGTTTTTTAAAAAAGTCACTTCACCGGCATTATTTTGCGCCGCAATTCTGGATGTTGAAGCAAGGAAAATTATACAAAGGAAAAAGTAAGCAATTCTCATTTGGTGCAGTTTAATGGTGTTATTAATTTAAAAAATGAAAATAAAAAAGGGAACTGTAAATGTAAACAGTTCCCTTATAAAATTGTATTAAAATAACTTATTCAGCAGAAAATGCCTTGAATTTATTATCCAGTGTTTCCTTTGATAATTTTGAGCCAGAAGCAATTACTATTCTGTGTTTGAAAGTGGTAGCAGTTCCAGGTGCCAATTTAAAATCCAATACTTCTTTGCCATTGCTGAATACTGCTTGTCCTAATGGATTTGCAGCAAATAATCCATAAGTACGGGCATGCCAATAAGTGGGATACCCTACATTTGATGGATGATCCAGGATTGCCAAGGATATATCTTCATCTCCGATAGTTGAGGTCAGATTTACCCAATTTGCTCTTTTGGCCCAACAATCCTCACCTTCTATTCCTTCACTGTTTTGATACATACCGTTTACGCCTTCATTATTCAGTGTAGGCACATTGGTTACATTGCCACTTGCATCTGTGAAAATCTCTGGCTTATTTGAAGGATGCTCAAGAGCCCTGGTGACCCGAATTGCAATAACACCTTCTTTATTATCCTTAAAATTGACTTGTTCGTCCTGGGCTGTTAATGTAGTAATTCGATCGATGGATCGCTCATTGCCGTCTGCTCTAAAAATAAAAGTTGTGTTTTCCACCAACAACGTTTTTCCATCAGGAGTATTCCAGTCCATTACCACACTCAAGGTTGCTTTGTCATTTCCATTTTCCATGCTGGTAATTTCCTTATGGGAAATGGTGCCGTAATGGGCCCGTTCCTCTACTTTTATGGAATCTGAATTATTCCAAAAATCGAATCCATTGACATCACCGTAATTAAACCACAGCCCTACATGATGCGGATGATCTACACGTTCACCAGGAGTTGGTTCCAATGGGAATCCTCTTGTAATTTTTGTGCCTTTGGAGGTTTTTAGTGGATACAAAACTGGTTTTTTGATGGTATTCGGATAGATATAAGAAGTGAACAATTCACCATCTATGAACACGTCTACTTTCTTTTCTGCGTCATTTCTGATTAGTTGAATTCTTTCTTGTGCTTTCACTTCTTCTGTAGTGTTACTTTCACTTTTTTTTGATGTACAAGATGTTATGCTCAATGACGAGATCAAACCCGTTAGAAGCAGTGCATTTTTTAAAAAGGATTTCATGTGATTTTAGTTAAAATTTTTATTCGTTTGCTTTTTTTGTAGATTTCTAATCTATAAAAGTTAGAATTTCGTGTACCAGATGGTTATACACTTATCAACCCAAGGGAGAAAAACACTGTGTATAGAAGCAAATTTAGAATAAAAATTTGCACAATAAAACAATTGTTAATACTTAGTACAAACGTTTGCATTCGTATTGTCCACATTTTGGGGAGATTGCCATTTTCCCAATAATACACTTAATGATTTGAGAAGTGGGGAAAAATCAATTGGATTGGAAACGTATCTTTGTGATATAATTATTTATAAATTATATGGAACCAATTAAGAAAGGATTGTCCCATGAAATCCATGAAGTGGTGACAAAAGAGAAAAGCGCCAGCCACCTAGGATCTGGGTTGCTGGATGTCTACAGTACGCCTTCAATGATTGCATTAATGGAAAAAACATCATTTCTATGCATTGATCAATATTTAAGTAGAGAGGAATCCAGTGTTGGAGGGGCATTGAATATTAGGCATCTTCGACCTACAGCGATTGGCAAATCGGTGCGGTGTAAAAGCACTATAACTGAAACAACTGGTAAGAAAGTCGTTTTTGAAGTTGAGGTATATGAAGGGGAAAAATGCATTGGAAAAGGATCCCATGTTCGGTTTATCATTGACAAAAGTGCTTTCATGGAAATGCTATAATTTTCAGGTAAACAGCTTTGTTAAGCACATTTAAAAATTATCTATATTTGTGGCGATTAAATAGAAATATCAGTTGGGATTTGAACGCATAAAGGAAAAAGTTGAGGACTACCTGTCTAAGGGAAAGCGGATTTTTACCAGTTCTTCATTTCAGACCCATAGCATTCCTCTTCTTCATATTATCAGTAAAGTAGATCCGTCGATTCCTGTTTATTTTTTAAATACAGGGTATCACTTTCCAGAAACAATTGAATTTAGAGATCAAATTGTTGATCAGTTTCAACTAAATCTTATTGATCTAAAACCGGATACACCTAAAATCATGCAGCTAGGACCGGATGGAAAATTACTCTTTACCTCAGATCCGGATCATTGTTGCTATCTGAATAAGACCCAACCAATGGAAAAGGTTCTAATGCATTATGATGTCTGGATAAATGGAATAAGAGCTGAACAAAATTCTTTTAGGAGTGCGATGAAGGAAGAAGAAGTGGCAAAATACAATGTCATCCGATATCATCCTATGATCAATTGGACCAATAAAGAAATATTTGAGTATAGGAAAAAATATGATCTGCCAGAGCATCCTCTTGAGGCTAAAGGGTATTTTAGTATTGGATGTGAACCTTGTACCCGAAAGCTTGATCTGGAAATGCAGGATAGAGAGGCGAGATGGTTTGGCCTCAACAAAACAGAATGTGGTCTTAACACAGATTTGGTAAATAAATAGCATGAAAGTATTAATTACGGGTGGAGCAGGATATATAGGGACTGTCTTAACAAAACACCTTGTTCAGTATCCGGAAGTAAATAAGATTGTCATTTATGACAATCTTAGCAGGAAAAATTCAAATTTATTTTTAGGAGACCGCTTACCAAATGCTGAAAAAGTTGAATTAGTAGTAGGGGATATTCTGGACTTACGAAAGCTTAACAAAGTACTGACAGGTGTCGATGTTGTGTTTCATTTAGCGGCCCGGGTTTCAACCCCTTTTGCAAATGTAGATGCGGATTTTCACGAACAGGTTAATCACTGGGGTACTTCAGAATTGGTATCAGCAGTCGAGTCGAGTGAGGTTGAAAAATTCATTTATACGAGCAGCACTTCTGTTTATGGAGGTTCCAGTGGAATAATTGGTGAAGAATATGATCCAGATCCGAAAACCTTTTATGGAATATCCAAATTTAGAGGCGAGGAGCATGTTCGTCGATTACAAAAGAAAAGAAATGCGCTTATTCTCCGGTGCGCAAATGTTTATGGTTTTAGCCGTAGTATGCGTTTTGATGCAGTAATCAACAGGTTTATGTTCGATGCAAATTTTATGAAGCGGATTCAAATTCATGGAAATGGCAAACAACACAGGGCATTTGTTCATGTGAATACATTGGTAAAATCGCTTATTGGATGTCTTTTTAATGATGTCCCATCCGGCATCTACAATGTTGTGGATAAGAACATGCAAATACTCGACATCGTTGATGCTCTGAAAAGTATTTACCCCGATTTAGAGTTTATTTTTATAAATCAACATCTGGCATTAAGACAGATGATGGTCGATCCAAAATCCGCATTGAGAAAATATATAGACTATGAAAATCCTTTGACATTAAAAGACGAACTTCTTGATTTTAAAAAGCGATTTTCTTTTTAGAAGATCAAAATGCCTTATTTTTATGACAAAATTTTTAGTAAAATATATACTTAAGTTGCATTTTACACTAAACTTAATCTTTTGCTTAAAGTATAAATTTATTTTTATTTGCTAAACGTTTGAAAAATAACTATTTATGCATAAGATTATCGTAATTTGAATAACGATGATCTCATATAAGTTGGAAATTGTAATGGAGTAAATCAAGTTCCAACGTCCTCAAGTCCAAAATACAGCAATTATTATTAACAAAGGATAATCATTTCTTACATGAAGAAATGAAATGTCTTCATTGCTAAGAAGTTATGTTTTACTATTATAGGTATCAAATATGTAATTTCGAAAATAGTATGAGTGTTTTAAAATGCCTATGATGAATTAGTTATATGATTTTTTACCCAAATTATGAATTAGCTGAATCAATGACTTGGAATATAAACGCACTTATTTTTAAACATCAAATAGGCCATGAGAAATGGTCATGGACTGGTTACCATTATAAATTTTAGTTAATCAAGGGATATGAAATTCATATATCAAAATCGATTTAAACTGCTTGTTCCAATATCAGTATTGATATTTTTTATTGCCAACAATGCTTTTAGTCAAAATTG
>JAHEMV010000061.1 GCA_024643455.1 Cytophagales bacterium | reverse complement strand
TTTCAACTCCTTAAAAATTCGGCGCAATTTAACTAAAAATTATGATACTGTTATGATAAGAATCAATTTTCAGGCCAGAAAATGATTATAAAATAAAATGCGTTGAACGGGGCTTAAAAAGCTAAAATAAAACTCAATTTTTAGGAAGGGTTTTTTCCCTGTTTTTGTTCTTATACATCTCAAGCTCAGGATATAATTCTCCGATTTTTGGATTCTGTTCTTTAAAAAATGGTTGCCCCCTAAATTCTTGTCCACCATGAACATGTTTTAATTGCGTTCTGCATGACTTCACAGGACATCTTCTTATTTCAGGCATTTTTATCCTTACTCCTACATTGAGATATAGAGCAGGTTGATTGAATTGAAAACGTGTAGCTTCAGCGCTTTGGGCAACAGAAATGGAATAATTTTTATACTCGTATGACGGTCTAATAAAAAGCCAGAAATATTCTGAGAATTCATACTCAATTGGAATTCCTACACTAAAATATAGACCATTTTGAAGTGCATTTTTATCGTATTGTTTTCCATATTTTACTTTTCCAATTTCTACATCAACATAATAATCCCATCCCAAAATATGATAAACCTTGCCACCTATGGTAAAAAAATACCGAAACATCGTGGTCGCATTGAAATTGGGTACATAAGGATAACTACCCTGCCCTCTTGCATTTAAACTTTTTATGCTATGCAATTCATAGCTTATACCGCCTCCAATTCTAAAGCGATCGATATCATAATGTAAACTCAATCTGAAAGGAATATTTATACCACTACCTCCATATTTTATTTCTGCGCTATCCGCAAATAATATGTTATTTACACTATCAGGTCCTATATATTCGGAGCCAGTTGCTATAGTTGGTGCATTCAACCAATTAATTATCCCCGAATAATTAATACTATCAGGGACCAAATTATATTCACCAAGCATAATCAATTGAGAAGGAAAAGTCACACTATCGCCATTCGAATAAATTGTTTTTGGACCAACTTCCAATTCATCTGCGTTTACTTTAAAACTGTAAAAAGTTCTTCCGTAACCCAAAGAAGCATTTACTGAAAACTTATTGAGAAAGGCTCGTATCGGGCTTGCTTTTTTTATTTTATTTCCGTCCCATCCTTGATAGGCATTCTGATATGGATTAAAATTTTGGCCAAAAACCATATTCGTGCAAAAGGCCAGTATGCCTAAAATGATTATCTGATAAATCCGCTTTTGCATTAAAATTTGTCCATTATTTTAATTTTCAAAAATAGTTACCTAATCTGAAATTATTATTACAATAATCTAAAATAAGGTACAAACATCCCACATATAAAGGTTTAATACCATTCTAAGCCTTTTTGGCTTTAAAAGATCGAAAAGTTTTCAATTTTTGCGTTTAGCAAATGAACCATCAATAAAAACATTTTTTATTAAAGTTAATTGTCCTTTGTATTCGAAATTAATTTTCAAAGCCTCTAGAATTAAGAGAGATTTCAATTGGACTTTTTGTATACAATTATTCAACCAATGATTCAGCTTAAAAAAATAACAAAATCCTATTGGGTAGGAGATCATTCTTTAGAAGTTCTAAAGAATGTGAATCTTGAAATTGGCAAGGGTGAATTGGTTTCCATTATGGGATCTTCTGGTTCAGGAAAATCTACCATGCTCAACATCCTCGGGATACTTGATAATTATAATTCGGGTAGTTATACATTAAATAATACACTCATTCATAATCTTTCTGAAAGGAAAGCAGCATACTATCGGAATCAATTTATCGGTTTTGTCTTTCAGTCCTTCAATTTACTGTCTTTTAAAAATGCGATGGAAAATGTTGCTTTACCTTTATACTATCAAAAGGTGGGTAGAAAGCAACGAAATATTAAAGCTTTGGAATACCTGGAAATGGTTGGGCTAAGAGATTGGGCAGATCACATGCCTTCAGAAATGTCCGGCGGCCAAAAACAAAGAGTCGCAATAGCAAGGGCCTTAATATCCAATCCTAAAGTAATATTAGCAGATGAACCTACCGGCGCTCTTGATTCTAAAACAACGATGGAAGTGATGAATATTTTTAAAGAAGTAAATAGCAGAGGCATGACGGTAGTAATCGTCACCCATGAAAATGAAATATCAGAAATAACAGATAGAGTTATTCGGCTTAAGGACGGGTGCATTGTTGATCCGGAATTTGCATTAGCAGCACATTATTAAAATGCTATGATAGATATTGATAAATGGCAGGAGATATTTTTTACCATTCGAAAAAATAAACTCAGGACGTTTTTAACTGCTTTTAGTGTTGCCTGGGGCATTTTTATATTAATGATTTTACTTGGTGTCGGTACCGGTCTGCAGCATGGCGTTGAATATGATTTTAGAAATGATGCCATAAATAGTATTTGGATAAGCCCAGGCCAGACAAGCAAACCATTTAACGGGATGAAACCAGGCAGAAGATTAACTCTCAAAACAGAGGATTTTGATGAAATAAAACAAAATGTTAAGGGTATAGAATATGCCGCCTCCAGGTTTTATTGTTGGGGAAATTTTATAGTGCGATATAAAAGCAAATATTCCTCTTTCAACGTTCGTGGGATTAATCCTGAAATGATGTATCTGGAAAATCAAAATCCTATCATGGGAAGATATATCAATGATGCTGACATGAAAGAGCGTCGTAAAGTAGCAGTAATTGGAACAAAAGTCTTGGAAGGATTATTTGATAAAAATGAAGATCCCATTGGCAAATGGATTGATGTCCGAAATATTAAATATTTGGTCGTCGGCGTTTACGAAGACAAAGGTGATGAAGGCGAAATGATGAATGTCTTCATTCCATTGACGACAGCTCAATTGGCTTATAACGGGAAAAATACAGTCCACAATATCATGTACACTGTTGGGGATGCATCAATTGATGAAAGTAAAGCGATGGCCGATCAAACCATGGAAATTCTGTCAAAAAAATACCAGTTTGATCCATCGGATCATCGTGCAATGTCCATTTATAATAATGTTGAAAATTTTCAGAAGTTCAAGAACCTATTTGTCGGGGTTAAATTGTTTTTATGGATCATCGGTATTTTTACTATAATAGCTGGTATTGTTGGTGTCAGTAACATTATGTTCATTGTCATAAAGGATCGGACCAGGGAAATCGGTGTTAGAAAAGCAATTGGAGCACCTCCAAATTCCATCATATCGCTGTTTTTACAGGAATCTATACTTATCACCATAATTGCCGGATATATTGGCCTTATTTCGGGTATCGGTATAATAGAATTTATTAAATGGGCGCTTATTGAATTTAATATCGATGCTCCATATTTCCGTGATCCGGAAATTGATTTGTTTACTGCAGTATTAGCGACGGTATTGCTAATCATTTCAGGTGCTATTGCAGGTTACTTCCCAGCCAGAAAAGCCGCCAAAGTCAATCCTATTGTTGCATTAAAAGATGAATAGCGCAGATGTTCGATATTGATAAATGGCAGGAGATATTTAGTACAATACTGAAGAATAAACTGCGAACCTTTTTGACAATGTTCGGTGTGTTTTGGGGTATTTTTATGTTGATGATCCTAATGGGCGCAGGAAATGGGCTTGAAAATGGAGTGAAGAAAGAATTTAGGAGTTGGGCATCAAATAGCGGATTTATTTGGGGTGGGCGAACTACTATGCCTTATAAAGGATTGCTACCTGGCAGGTACATAAATTTTGATAATGAAGATCGCGACATTTTACTTAAGAATGTTCAGGAACTGGAATATTTGGCTCCCAGGAATACAAAAAATAATCCTGGCAACAATGTCGTTCGGGGAAATAAATCTGGAACATTTAGAGTATTTGGTGATTATGCAGAAATACAGCATATACAACTTGTTAACATCGTCGAGGGAAGACATCTGAACCAATTGGATTTATCCGATAAAAGAAAAAACGCTGTAATTGGGGATTATGTCAAAAGAATTCTATTTGAAGAGAATGAAAACCCTATTGGAAAATTTATAAACGCCAATGGCGTAAACTTCCAGGTAGTCGGAGTATTTAAATCTCAGGAAAATGGTCAACAAGCTGAACGCGATGAACAACGCATATATGTTCCATTCACCACTTTTCAACAAGCTTTTAGTTATGGGAATACAGTAGGTTGGTTTGCATTTACCGCTAAACCAGGTTATTCTGTAAGCCGGACTGAGAAAAAAATAAAACGCGTTCTCATGGAAAAACATTTGATTAATCCCGAGGATGTAAATGCACTAGGTTCAAATAACCAGGAGGAAAATTTCGCACGCGTCAATCGCCTGTTCAATGGAATTGATGTATTCGTTTGGATTGTTGGAATAGGAACCTTGATAGCCGGAGTTATAGGAGTGAGTAACATCATGCTCATTATTGTTAAAGAACGAACCAAAGAAATTGGCATACGGAAATCTTTAGGTGCGACTCCATTTTCAATAATAGGCCTTATCATTCAGGAATCAATATTTATTACTATGATAGCCGGTTATCTTGGATTGGTTTTCGGCGTTTTGATTTTAAGTACCATTTCCTATGTTTTAGATGAATGGGAAATAGATAGTGGTATGTTTTCAAATCCAGAAGTGAATCTGCAAACAGCAATTTATTCTTTGTTGATATTGGTAATTTCTGGTTCGTTTGCCGGATTGGTCCCTGCAACCAAAGCAGCAAGAGTTAATCCTATTGAGGCACTGCATGCAGAATAATTTTATGTTATACGTTGATAATAAATTGAAATGAGGAAGATTTTTGGAATATTGTTGATCTTGGTTTTGATTACAAGTTTTTTTGGCGTTGGATATATTTTAGTAAAAAAATCTTTGAAGCCAACGGTAATTTATGATAGTAAGCTCCCCTATTATACAGATATAGTAAGAAAAACGGTTGTAACAGGATCAATTACACCGAGGAAAGAAATTGCATTAAAAAGTCAGGTATCCGGTGTTGTGGAAAAATTGTATGTAGAAGCAGGTGAAGTGGTCAAATACAACGATATCATAGCCAAAATAAAAATCATTCCGGATGTGGTTATGCTCAATAATGCCGAGATGCGGCTTAAAACAGCTGTTATCAATTTCAAAAATGCACATACTGAAATGATGCGTCAAAATAAGCTATTTGAAGAACAAGTAATTTCAGAGATGGATCATAATCAATATTTATTGGAATATGATCTCAGAAGACAGGAAGTTGAAGCTGCTGAAATTAATTTGGACCTTGTAAAGGAAGGAGCATCATCAAAAAACACCACTACAGTTTCAAATATAGTCCGAGCCACAGCAGAAGGCATGGTGATTGATGTGCCCGTAAAAGAAGGATCTTTTGTCATTGAGTCCAATACGTTTAACGAAGGAACAACAATAGCTTCCGTAGCCAATATGAATGATATCATTTTTGAGGGTAAGGTCGATGAATCTGAGGTAGGTAAAATTTCTGAGAACATGAATCTTGAGATTACAGTTGGTGCAATTCAGAATGAAAAAATAAATGCAATTCTGGAATATATTTCACCAAAAGGCATTGAAAAAGATGGAGCCATTCAATTTGATATTAAAGCAGCAGTAAAACTTAAAAAGAATATATTTTTAAGAGCCGGTTATAGTGCTAACGCTGATATTGTTTTAGACAAAAGAGATAGTGTGCTTGCAGTAAACGAACGTAATGTGATATTTGAAAATGATAAATCGTTCGTAGAAATTCAGACAGGAGAACAGCTGTTTGAAAAAACCGAAATTCAAACCGGGCTTTCCGATGGAATAAATTTAGAGGTTCTTTCAGGACTGAACGCTGACCAAAAAATAAAGGTAATGCCAGAATAAAACCAATCCTTTAGTTCAAAGCAAACTGCAAGGATTTAAAATAAAAACCTCCCTGGTCGAAAGTAATTTTAATTTTATTCTTGCCTTCGTTGAGTTTAAGATTTTTTATTTCAACGGATTGCCAATTGTCGAAACCAGTTGTGTTTGGAATTGAGATATTATTTTCAACGATATCACCATTTGCACGAATGGACATCACCCCTTCTGAATTTTCTGAAGATACTTCTAATTTTATGGTATAACTACTCTTGGTTGATATATCGATCGAATATTGTAACCATTCACCGGCCTCAATATGGTAAACAAAATAGGAACCATCTTTTTCAGACCTGGAAATATCTACACCATCATTACGATAGGTTCGACCAAAATTCCATTGACTTCTTGGTCCCCCTGTTGAGATATAATAATTTGCTGTATCCATGTCAAAATAAGCTGTCCCATTTCTTCCAAGATCATAATCTACAGCATTAATGACTGAATTATTGGAAATGATATGCTTTTTAAATGGAATAGGTTCATTGGAATAAACTTGCCTGAACATCGCATCAATTACATCTTTATGAAAAATGCAATGCTCAAGTTTAGCACTTTCTGCAAGATTCATTAAATACGTATACGCTTCAGATTCTGAAGGTTTTGATGAATCACCATTCCAGTAAGACAATAATTTTTGGTACTCTGGTGTCAATTCAATTTCAAGTGGATTGTTAAATCCTATTTTTTTTAATGGCCACCATGCCCATCCAATATTATGTGATTCTAAAAGATTAATCGCCTGGGTAAACCAAACGTTTGAATTTTCGCCTGTCTCTCCAAGCCATATTGGCGCGTTCTGTTCATCGCGAATTGTCAAAAAACGTTCTATGGATTTTTCATCATTATAATTCCAGTACTTGTGAAAGCTAATCACCATATTGTCGTCCCAAAGTGGAAAAATTTCATTGTAATTGTTCCCCCAGCCATTGCCTTCTATGATGATGATATGATTTTTATCTACTTCCCGGATAGTTTTTGTAATGTCCACCATAAGTTTTCTTAATGGAATATTTTTAGATTCACTCAGGCCATTTCTATCCTTTTCATGATTTTCAAACCCCCAATTTGGTTCATTAATAATATCATACCCTCCTATCCATGGTTCATCGGAATAATGTTCTGCCAGCTTTCGCCAAAGTGCTATGGTTTTTTGTTGATTTTCTTCGCTTTCCCATAAGGATGGTTTGTCTGGGTTTCGATCTGAAATATTCACGTCTTCACCCTGACCTCCAGGCGCTGCATGAAGGTCCAGGATCAGGTAAAGTTCATTTGCTTTACACCAACTCAAAAGGCTATCCGTCATTTCAAACCCCCTTGATATCCAAGTCTGCTGCCCTTTGACAGGTTCTTGATCTACCGGAAGTGTAAATAAATTGTAATGCATCGGTAGCCGCACTGAGTTAAATCCCCAGGCTTTCATGGAATCTATATCTATTCTACGTACATGATTAGCAAGCCATGCAGCATAAAATTCCTGTGTTTTTTCAGGACCAATCAGTGCTTCCATTCGCTCCTTAATTTTATATTGCTGACCATCCTGATAAAGCCTCAACATATATCCTTCCTGGAGCATCCATCCACCCAGACCAAATCCTCGTAACAGCACATTTTCACCGTGCTCATTGACAATATTTTTACCGTTTGTTTGAAGAAAACCCTGTTTTTTACTTTGACATGATACGAGGACTAGAAGTATAAAGAATGTCCATATTCTTGAGTTTGGAAAAAAGTCTTGAATTCTCATAATCATTGGAGATCGGATTAAACAATAAATTTCACAAGGTAGAAACGATTAATAAATCAATTGTTAACTACCTAAATATTCAGCCAATAGTTGATTTTTAATACTAATGCACGGTTTTTAGGCCCCCAAAATTCGACTGCGTAATTGTCAGTATAAACCAAATATACATCAGACATTGGTAAAAATCGCCATTGCAAACGGCTATTAACATTGAAATTGTCGTCTTGTGTATTGAACTGAAGAAAAGTAGTCCAGAAAAGTGATTTTGAAAAATTGACTTCTATTCTGGGCCCAATAAGCAATAGCTGTTCACTTCCATAGGTGTCGGAGAACTTCAAGTCATTTTTTTCAAGGTTGAATGAAAAATTTCCCCAGGGTTGGGCTCGATATTTTATTCCTATCAAATACCTGGCCCTGGTGCCGCTATAAAAATTACCGTATAATACACCGGTTTTTAATATAAATTTCCGCCGTTCATCTGTATTGTATGTAATCTCACCATAATTATTTTTATAAATTCCTGTTGGTAATGGTTCCTGATTAATAAAACTAAATGGGTACAATAAATTGACATTGGCATAGGTATAACTAATTTGAATTTTACTGGTATTTGCATAATTCAACGTATAATTGGCTTCCATCTCATGATTTAAATTGTTAAAAGCAGTATCAAGATCCAGGATATGTCGACCTCCAATAACATGTGAATTAATCTTTGGGTTTTCAGGATAAAATGTATAGCTAAATCGGCTAAACCAATGGTTATAACCTATTCGAATTATAGTATCTCGTTCTGCATCATAATATTCCTGGCCATTGATAAAGCCCATGTCAGCAATATAATTCGTTCCTACTCCGGCGAAATTGGAATACACACTAATATTTTTATTATCATAACCTACGGCAGTATTGTAAAAATAGTCTCGCGAGGATAATCCTGGACTAAATGATTTGCCTCCCCCACCAAAGGCTACAACACGTCCATCCGTGGAGCGGTATTGGAATTCCAATCCAACATTTCTGTTGTATTCTTCAATGGGACTATCTAAAGCAGTTCTATTATGAAAATATCCCTTAATAATTGATCTGGAAAATACTTGCTGATGAAATGCTAACGCGGTATAGTTTTGAGACAGAAACTCATCTGTATTTTTGGTTTGCATATTCATTAAACCTATACGCAAATTATCGTTTACGTTGCCACTTAGCCTCGCACCATATACAATTGGTATTGCATTTCCTTCATGATCCAAACCAATTTTCCTTGAAAAAAAAGGTCGCATTGGAGGTATACCGAAATCTTCGAATATATCACTGTTTTCCAGAAAAAAAAGCCTTTTCTCTGGAAGGCGGATGTCAAAGAGTGTTAGATTAGTCACTTGTTCATCCACCTCAACTTGTGAAAAATTAGGATTGACTGTAAGATCAAAATTCAAACTAGTAGTAAGTGCTACTTTTGCATCGACACCACCCTGTAATTCTGTTTCATTTTTTGAGGATGGATTTTCATTGTCTTTAAAAACTGAACCCAATGCATAAGGAATTACAGAGATGTTACTTTTTACTTTTTTGGGTATTTTGTCCCAAATTAAGGCCCCTGTATAACCGAGGTCCATTTCCCAAAACTCTACAGGGACTGGTGACCAGGTATGTACGCTATTGGTCTTAGCATCGAATCTGAAAAAATTGATCCCCCAGATGGATTTGTCATCTTTAAACCGCAGACTTTTGAAAGGAATCGCAATTTCAACAGTCCATCGATCAGGATAATTTTTTACTGCTGAAATCCACTTGTTATCCCAAGCGACATTAATACCTTTCGGCATTTGATCCCCTCTCCTTCCAGTGCTTCCTGTAATCAACACTTCGGTCTGTACACCCGCAGGATTTAAGCCAAAAGCAAATCCATTGGTTTTTTCATTAACAGGGTCAATGACAACTCCAAATCCATCGCCTTTTGGTAAGTCGGTATCTCTTTTTAAGGTTTGAATGACATAGTTATCATCCCCGTAACAGGTCACCCCCAAATACAAAAATTGGTCATCAAAAGCCATTCTTACTTTGGTTTGAATACCTTCATCAACTTTTTTGTTGTCTACAGGATAACACATCCAAAAATCTGAAGTAACTTCTGCAGTTTCCCAGGTTGATTCGGAAAGCTCACCATCGACAGTAATCTTTTCATTGACCTGGCCTATGGTCAATTGATATTTGTCCTGCAGGTTATCAAAACGTTGATTTTGCGCACTGAGGCCAAATGAAATACTTGATAGAAGTGATATTAAAAAAATCTTCATTACTTAATCTCCCACACGAATACATTAAATGACCAATTGTGAATTGATCATAAAAAAACAAATATAAGGCTAAATGGAATTTTCAGAAATTAATAATCAAAATTCCATGAATTAAAAAAAATCGGATTGCCGAATTTTATATGCTAAATAATATTCTTGTTAGTAAAAGAAAAAGCTATTGCTCTACTTAATTTTTGTTGAATTTGCAACCACTCCAATTTCAATTTCACTTAAAAGAGTAGATTTCATTTTTTGAAGTTCTGCTTCCTTCTTTTGAAGTATAGATTTATAAATCAGCGATTTATAAAATTGATTTCGGCCCTGCTCCCATTCCATATACCTTTTATTGCTAAACGTTTTTCTAAAAAATCCCATGAAACTGTTTCCCGGATAAATCTCATCAGTTTGCTGATTGAATATATTTAACTCAACCTCAGATGGGAAAAACCAAACAGAATCCATCCTATTTAGATGATATGTAACTCCGGATATAGCTAAAGAATCCATATCAGATTTGATTTTTATTTCTTCCTTATTTACCCAATTTATCGTTGCTTCATTGGTCGAGTCGCTACCTACCATATAAAGTAAGAAAGAATATTTTCCAATCGGATAACAATCCAATGAAAGACAATAGGCATACAAATTCTTTAGCGAATCACGCATCGGAATAATTGATCCCGGACTTTCAGGCTTCATTAGATTTATAATTGAATCCGATAAAAATTTCATTTTTTCCTGGCTTACGACGTGTTGATTAATAAATAACAATTCACCATTTATCGTTTTTCGCATATTATCTGTAAAGGCAATGGATTGATCATCTTCATTTTTAATTATGTTATCCATACTTTTGCCGTTATTCAATTTTGCATCAACATAAGTCTTGTTGTTAATTACAACCTGGGAAACATGACCTTTAATTTGCTCAACCAATAGTGAAAAATCTTTCCATTTAAGTTCAGTCATATATTTCAAAATCAACTGATAATATTTTTCATTTCGCATCGAAACCCAATCCATATACTTTTCATTACCAGAAATGATTTGCCAGGTCGTAAAGGGTTTATTAGGTTGGACAATTCCTTCAGCCATTTTTAGTAACACATTTTGCATTTTACGATCAGGATAATACCAGATGGTATCGAGCGTGTGCATATCTGTTATTACTAAATCAATCTTAAAGGAATCTCTACTTAACAAAGCCATTGACTGTTGGATTTGATCCCTCATTTTTTCGATTTGTGCCAGTTCTCCGGATGACAATTCCTCATCTTCGATATAGGTTAACAATTCACTAAATCGTTGGATGGCATAACTTGTATCACCAATATGAACTTTCCTCTTATATTTTAACGAATCACGCAAAGTGATTACTTCTATGCTATCAGTATGAAAGCGCTTCACCAGAAGGGAATCAATTGTTCTTAAGGTCCGAGGATTGAGAGAGTCCTTTGTCATAGATACATCGAAATAACTGAAAAAATCATCATGGAAAATCACCTGATCTACACCTTCCGGAATAAGTAATGAAAAGAAATCTTTGAGGTTTATCTCAGCATTTTTCACAGCCTGACCCAGGATATCTGCCTCTATCGCATTGCTTCTTAATTTTTTCAGCGTTTCTTCTTTTACGATTTGCATGTATTTTGGCTGATTGGCTTTTCTGCTTACCAGAATCACTTCAAAACCTTTTACCTGTTTTTCCGGGATAAACCATGGATTAATCGTGCACACAAGAATTTCCGGCTTGAGGCCAATTAAGTGAACTGTTTTACTTGCAGGGTCATATTTAAAATTGTTAGTGGTAAATTTTCCAAAGTCAATCCCCGCTTTCACCCATCCTCTTCCCAGGACCACAATCTGTTGCTTTCTGAACTTTTTGTCTGCGCTGAGTTCATTGAGTCGCTCATCCGTAATTTTATTTATCTCTTCAATAAATTTCCTGTTTTTCTTTATTGATTTGAATTCATCAATTGCTTTTTGCTCACCGGAATAAAAATAAATAAGCAATTGTTTTTCATTTTTTTTATCCATCAATTTCAATACCCATTTGATGTAATCCTGATAATATGGATTATCGGTAATAGAGCTAAAACGATAATAAAAATATTCGTATAAGTCGTTTTTCTTATGCCATCTGGAAATGCTGAACGACCCTTTGTCCTGAACAAAATCAGAAATCACTATTTGAAATAATGAATCGATCGCCCTGTACTCATATTCGACCATATCATTTTCCTCCATTACCTGGCTGATTCTGGATTGTTGTAGGGAATTTAGTACTTCCCCGTAGTATTCTGCCGTAATCAGCTGCCCGATTTCCTGTATACTCTTCACATTTATTGGGGTGTGTTCCAGGTTTAGTTTTTTACTTTTTAGTAATCCAAATGGATCGAAGAAGCTAAATAGTAGTACTGCGGCCACCACGAGCACTATTTGCAAAACCAAACCGATCTGTTTCCAAAAAAGCATCACAATCTATTCTTCTATTTGATAATCAAATGCTACTTCTTGTATCAACTCACCTTCTTTAAAAGTGATGTAGATTTCTTCATAACCAAGGTTTTTTAATAATCCTTCCATCAACAACCTTGTTTTAGTTTCTGTTGCTTCCCTGATCCCGGTATATTTTAAATTGTTCCGAATGTCCAGTTCAGCCATCATATAAAATCGCTCATGATCAAGGATATCAATTTGATTTAAAAACTTATTCTTTGTGATAGTACTGTCAATTTTATAGGTCGAAAAAGGATAGCTAAAATCAAGTACTTGCACATGAGGAAAGTTTATTGTTATCCGTTTTCCTTCAATAACAATATCTTCTTCTTTTAAAAAAGAAAGGTCGATTCCCGATTTGATGATGGCCTGAGTGTTTGCTGCAAAAAAAGCTTTGTTTACTTTTATTATCCCGAGCAATTTCTTTTCCTGTGTGCCCAAAACAACTTTATCAATAATAGTCTCGGTGGTAGCAAGTTTAGACGCACTTTTCACCTTACTCACTACCAGATACCGTTGATCATCCTTCTTACAGGAAAAAAATAAACAAAGACAAATTAATATGGATAGCATTCTCATCCTTGCGCTACATTATCATCAAAATCGGCTGTACTTTTATCATCCTGTGTCTCAGGACTTTTTGTTGGCTTGACCGGATCAATACTTTCAATTGAAAGTACGGGTGAATCAAGTGTTTCTATCTGTTGATTGCCAGAATTTGATGGTGCTGCATTTGTCCCATAAACAGGGTTCCTGGTTTTCAAAAAATCCAGTGATTTGTTACCAAAATAAAAGGCTACCATCATCAAAAAAGCCGTTTTTATAAATTCGTAATTGTCAATAAAAAAACTATTCTGTTCTAATTTATATGGCATTTCCAACGAAGCCAGCATTAAAGCCAGTGCTCCAATCAGCAAAGTAAGTGCCAGCGTAGCTCGTACTGTCCCTGGAGGAAGACCCAATGTTTCAGCAGCGTTTGGATTTTCTTCAGGTTCAAAATCTTTGACATCTGGCTGTTCTCTTTTCTTCTTTTCTAGATTTTGCCAATCAGTATCTGTCCAACCCATATTTACATTGTAAAAGTGAATTGCCCATGCATAGTAAACTACCAAAGAAATAATCCAACTAACAATAATGCCTGCTGCCAGATTATAAAAGGTACTATCCTTGTTGATAAGTGAAATCAAAAGGGTAATTGTAAACATAAGCCCGATATACATTGCGCCAACCTTCCACCAGGAAAGTGACTTCAATTTTTGTTTTTGGTCTTCGTTCATAATTCTATTTATTAAAAGGTAGATTTATTCAGATAAATTATTAATCCAGTCTTCATTCTTGATGGATATGATTATTTTTTTGCCGCTGGTTAAATGCTTTGTTAGAAACTTATACATCGTTTCAAATGTATTTTTTGAATTGGTTAAAACGGTTTGATTTTTTGAAACATTAAAACTATCGGATACAAGTACACACCCTGCTGTATCTTTGTTAGTGCCTCCGTTATGCAGATAAATGCCATGGAAATCTGGCACATTTTTGATTTCCAGGTGGTAGTTAAACCATTCTGAATACTGCTGTCTATACTTTAAAGTCAAATCTGTTTCTTCTTTGCAAAAATCAACTGTATAAAAACCAGCTGGAATTCGTGTTTCGTTCGCTATTTTAATTTCATGATATGTATCTTCTAAAGTGTAGCAATAAAATTTATTATTGATATAAAGCAACCCAAGGGTTGTATGACCATCATCATGAAAGCGGAGCAAAGACATTTGTATTCTTGATGGATCTAAAAGAATGGCCGGAGGAGATCCGGAAGCAGAAATGGATTTTTCAAGGCCTGCAGAATCTTTTTTTGACTCAAATTCAGCGGATTCTGGCTTATCAAAAAGGGATTTAACATATTCGAAAATGCCTTTTCCAGCTCGAATGATAACGCCCGCAAGTCCGATCAACCATAGCCAAATATTCTTGAGCAAATCGATATTCTGAAATAAAGCAACTAGGAGGAAAGTAATGATAGCAATTAGAATAAGAAGTAGTATTCTTTTCATTAGGCTATTTATTTGGTTTTTATAAAACCTTTACTTACCCAACCTTCTATTTCTGTTTTCACTTTGTACCATCCATTTTCTTCTGCCAGTATTTGCACAGGGTGGCCACTTAACAGTGGTTTGGCCACTTTTTCAAATGTGGACCCCGCCCCTTCTCTGATATTTAACTTATCAGGAACCACCACTCCAGCAGACGGTAATATTTCCGTTCCGGCCATTTGGTCATCTCTATTATCATTTAACAATCGTTTTCGAAACCTGTCCAGTGGAAATGCAGGCCCAGGATCTTGTTTTCTGCCTGGGGAGATCTCTTCATGACCGAGAATATTTATGATAGACTTATAATGGCTCAGCAGCAACTGCGTAATTTCTTCATTCACGGAAAGTTGTTTTTCCGTATAAATGTGCCAGTACCTCGGTTGTCTTTCATTGCGATGTACAGCTTCCATCACTTCACTTTGCATATACTTCTTTCCAAACCAGGCTACATATTCATTTCCTGTCTTTGTTAACACCCCTGCATTATCCAATTCTATACCTAT
>JAHEMV010000507.1 GCA_024643455.1 Cytophagales bacterium | reverse complement strand
TGACTTCATATTTTTCAGTTGAATGATTTGATTCCCTTTACACTTCAGGTTTTAATAAATTTGATCAAATCCCATGATTTTTAAAAACATGCACCGATTTTTTTGTTTCGATTTACTTTTTTGGGCTTATAGTTTATGGATTTTTAACATGCTTAAGTTTAACAAATAAACTTATAGTCTCTTGTTGAAAAGTTAAATCCATAATGTTTGTGATTTTTTAACAAAATGACTCTTCCTTCCAAACCTCCCGGTGCTTCCTTTGTCAGTTGGTCCTTTTAATGATTTTCTTCATCAATGGCAACTTACGGCCATCGGGTTTGCTTTTTACTTCACCGACTTTTTGATACCCATATTTTTGAAAGAAAGGTACCATATTCGGATCGGATACCACTTTGACGGTATTCTGATGCGACGCTTTTTTTTCGAGGTTTTCCAGAAGAAATTTTCCTACACTATTGCTTATACAAGCGGGCAACACCCAAAGATGGGTTATCTCATAAACACTGTTAACGGAATCTTTTAAAATCGATCCAAAACCCAGGATCTCCTGTCGTTCATTTTCTACTTTCAAGACATAATTGTTTCGGATAAACCTTGGGGTAATGGTGAGATCGTCTTTCCAGAGGTCAATGAGGTAGTCCGGGTATCCCCAATGTTTTTTGGCGTTGTGGCAAATATCTGTGAGTTTAGTATAATCTTCAGCCTCGGGCTTTAAAATATGTAAAATCATTTAGATTCCATTTAACCTCCATCAAGTTGATTTGCTTTAATGTCTTATTACCCCACTAAGTTATAAATCAATTTCACAAAATGGAGACAAAATTTAATAGGGTATAAAAAATTATTACTGCATTTTACTTTTTATTAATTCTGCCACCTCAGCATGACCGTTTGCTATGGCAAAATCGTATGCGGATTCGCCATCAATATCCTTCAAATTCAGATTCGCTCCTTTAGCGATTAATGTCTGAACAACCTCTAACTGACCTTCTGCAGCAGCAAACATCAGTGCAGTCCAGTGTTCTACTTTATCAACCCGATTGATATCGGCATTTGCGTTGATCAAAGCCATCACTGTTTTATTAAAGGGTCCGGTAGCTGCAAACATTAACGCTGTACGGTGAGCATCATCAACCAAATTGACATCTGCATTTTTTCCGATTAGTAAGCGAACAATATTTTCATGTCCATTATAAGCTGAAAGCATCAGTGCAGATTGATTATTTTCATCTTTGCTATTTACATCTACTCCGTTATCCAGTGCATCTTGAACAATCTTGATATTACCATTCAAAGCACCCTGAAAAAAAATCTCCATGTTTACAGGTTGATTTGATGAATTCTGACTTTCTTCCTGACTTAAACTTTGTTTTTCTTTTTTTGATGAAGGATTGCAACCTGTAATAAAAAGCAAAGCCACCACTAAGGTGTAAATAATTCGCATAATTTGTGGTTTAATAATTTTGAAAATGTTTTGAATAAACTCAAAATTACCAAACCCTAAGATAATTTTTCACTATTTATTATTATAAATATGATGGTATTTGTTAACTCAAACAGGTAAAGCCATTTTAGTTACCATAAAATTGTTTTCCAATAATGTCAATGCCCTTTCTACAATAAATAAAATTCCTTGGAAATTGCAACTGAACCAATTAATATTATCTTCGTGCGCCACATTAGAGAATGATGATGGTATAAAAGTTTCACTTTAACCCTGAACCCATTTCTTATGAAAAACCTAACCCTATTGATAGTTATTATGCTAACTATCTTTTCCTGTTCACCTAAGTATACAGCCAGTTTTCAAAATTATAATCGGTCACACAGTACAACGAATCAAATCATTGATCACCAAACTGAATTAGTTTCGGCAAATGAGGAAACACAAAGTGTATCAATTGAAAATAACGTACCAGATGAAACTCTAACGGCTTCAACAACAACTCAGCCTGGTGATTTTATATTGAATCCAAAACAAGTTAAATCAACTGAATTACAGCCAGTATCCAAAGAAGAAAGGAAGGCTTTAAAAAAGGAAATTAAGAGTGAAATCAAATCAGCAAAGCAAGAGACTAAGAAGGAAAAACGTGGTAATGAAAGTTGGAATATCTTTGCCTATTTAGGCTTTGGTTTATCGCTAATTGGAATGATTTTAGGAATTGCATTTCCTCCATTGTTTTTTCTGCTCATACCAGGTATAATTTTTAGTGGTTTAGGATTAGCGAGTCAAAAGAAAGGATGGGCCATTGCAGGGTTGTTAGTACCTATAGTCATAGCTGGCACTATACTTCTATTGTTTGCTTTGGGCAGTTGGGGTTGGTAGGTTATGCTCCTAACGACAACGGATCTGAATGAGTCCACTCTTTTCTAACTAATTTTTTAGTTTGGATAATTGATATGCTCAATTTGCTGATATATTCATTTAGTCAGACCGTATCTCTTAACTTGGACATATAATTCATTGTACGATCATTTCCTCTTTGTGGATAAATTTAGAATTTTCGAACACAATAGAAATACTTTATAACTACTTGAAGTCAATGATTTATACCGTGTATTGGCAATAGTTAATTATTCTTATTTATATCACTTTTTAACAACTCTATATCTATTGATTGTAAAATATCTAAAATTCCAGGAAACCATTTCTCATGATATCCGAACCTTTCCTCTTTAAATTCAGCTATTGCATCTTCTTTTGACCAATTTTCAAAAGTCATTCTATATGCTGCTACTATAGCACCGGTCCTATCTGAACCATGCAAACAATGTATCAATACCGGTTTTCTTGATCCATTCAATATGATGAGTGTTTTTACAATATCATCATACGAGAATTTCCATGTATTTATTGGTATTTCCTTGAGAATTAACTGCGTATTCTTAATTTCATTTTTATCATTTTTACGATTTCTCAAATTAATAATCGTCTTTATCCCAAGTCTCTCTAACTCACTCATCCCTTTTTTATTCGGTTGATCTGAGCGATATATACTTTCATTTATTTTATATAGATTTTTGAAATTTGCTGAGTTTAACTTTTCTACATTTCCATCCATTAGGTTTAGTTTTCCAGTAAATCCAACAGAAAAGACCATGGAGAATATTAAAAGTAAAGGAAAAATTTTAATCATTGTTTACTAATGTTTGATGGGTGCGCATTACTTATTGTCTACGGTTCTGGCTAAGCGTTTTAAAGGATATCGGAATACAAAGCTTCAATATATTACTAAAGTTTAATAGCAGCACAATGCTCCAAGTTTACACGTCAGCCCGCATGACACAAAACCCGTATTAGCAGCCTACGTGCTGTTCAGACAAAGTAGTGTCCTTTCAAGTTTCGCATTCATTTTATTCGTCGCTTACTATAGTTTAAATCAATTCAAGAAGTTTAAAACAAGGCAGTTGTTTTTGATTTGCAATTGCTAAAATGTCGTCCGATAAAAATCAACAACAGTCTTGAAGAACCCGGTCATGTACAATTACAAATGTCATCCATAACACGACCAGGATTGAAAGCAAATTAATAATTGTGAGTGTTATATAATAATTTCTCTGAAGATCATTGGGATTGCAAATTGTCTTTTTAGGGTAAAATTTAGAAGCCATTGGAATCAGTGCCACGAAACACAACACAATTATCCCCGGATAAAGCCCCGTGATTGCAATACCAATAATGCTGAGTGCTGCTACTGTTAAGGTAAAAACCAACGCTATGGAGGTAACAACCCTATGTTTTCATTTTGAGTTGAATTTAATTTATTGCCCATACTATTGTTATGCGCTTTTCTTACTTCTCAATATTTTTACAATACGATTATAAACGATTTCCGATAAATTCCAGGTGTAACCATCAAAATCGGTTGTATTCACAAATTGAATGACAACCGTGTCTATATCTTTATGGTATTTTGCTATACTCTGATAGCCAGGAATCAGGCCCGTGTGTTCGTACACG
>JAHEMV010000506.1 GCA_024643455.1 Cytophagales bacterium | reverse complement strand
TGTCCATAGATACATATGATGCTGAAGCCAATTATTATTTTGGCCTTATCAATATTCATCTGGATAAAATCCCCGACGCTAAAAGTGGATTTTCCATTGCCGTCCAGTCGACCACCTACAGAAATGCCGCCTACACTGAGCTGGCAAAACTGTTTCTAAAAGAAAAACGATTTTCAAAGGCTGCGGAATATGCCAATAAAGCATTGGTTTTTAATCAAAATAATATTACGGCTTTGGAAATATTAAGCATCATCGCGCGACAGCAAGAAGATTTAAATTCGTCTGATGAACTATTAAATAAGCTTTACGAACTCGATGAAACGAGTGCTTTTGTTCTTTTTGAACGAATAATCAAAGGTCAAAAAGATTTAAGTTCACTTCCGAAATTGATAACCAATGAATTGCCAGCAGAATCTTACCTGGAGTTGGCCCTTAAATATTATAGCTACGGCTTCCCTCAAGAAAGCATCAATATATTGAAAGTGGCTCCTGGCAACGCTTTAATATTTTTATGGCTGGCTTACTTGGATATTGAAAACCAAAACCAATGGTTCCAATACGGATTAGATGCATCACCGCATTTCATTTTCCCCTTTAGAGATGAGACATATGTAGTGCTGGATCATTTCATAAATATCAGCAATGATTGGAAGTTAAAGTACTATGCTGCATTGATTTTATGGAAAAAAGGTTTAACAATCAGGGCCAAAGACCTGATGACCCAATGTGGCAGTCAACCTGACTATGTACCCTTCTATTTGGCAAAAGCCAGGCTTTTTTCAGATAATCATGAAATTGAAAAAGAAGCAATTATCAAAGCCAGATCCCTCAGTAATACAGATTGGCGGGCTGGTGTTGCTATGATCAATCAATACATGGATGACAAGGAATATGTACAAGCGGCAAAACTTTCAAAAACCTTGTTAGCAAAACACCCGGAATTGGCAGTATTGGGAATCAGTTATGGAAATGCATTGCTTAAGTTGAAAGAGTATAAAAAGTGCCTGGAATTCCTGGAAATATTTGAAGTACTCCCTTATGAAGGCTCAACCGATGGAAAAACCATATATCATGAAGCGTGCATCCGGGCTTCTTTTAATGAGATGAAAAAGAGCAAATTTAGCGTTGCCATTGAATATGCTCAAAAAGCAAAACTTTGGCCGTTAAATTTAGGATCTGGAAAACCTTATAATGTTGATGAGAGGCTTGAGAACTATATCATTGCGCAGTGTTATGAGAAAAATGGATTGAATTCCGAAGCCAAAGAATACTACTCTAAGGTAGCGGATCATGCAACTACCGACAACCATAGCGAAAATGGGTTTCTTCATCTGCAAATTTCCGCCTTAAAAAAAATTGGCAAGTCACAAGATGCTTCATTACTACTTAAAAATTCAGTTATACAGGATCCCGACAACAAGTATATACTTTGGGTAGAGGCCGTTGAAAAGCAAACAGCTTCAGGTGCTATGGAGTTGGAAAAAATAAATTCAACATTAGAAATGAGCTCAACTGATATAGATTTCAATCTATTGAATGACCTATTAACAATTGGGAATTGAAATGTTATTGGACTTTATAAGCTCAAAGAAAATACCCAACGTTTCTATGAAAATAGTATTAAAAAATTAGTTATAAATTGTTAGTGTGAAATGAAATATATAAAACTGTTTTATAGCCTTATAGTATTAGCATCGATGATAAATCAAACAAGCTGCAGTAGTAAAAGAGAAAAAGTTATTGGAGAAGAGACTAATGAGCACTACTCAGTTTCCGATTTTAAACAAGTCTCAAAAATTGATGTACACGCACACATCAACACCGAAGGAAGCACAATGATCGAAGAGGCACAAGCCAATAATTTCAGACTGATGGTAATGGCTGTTGACGTGGTGCCAGAATACCCCCCGATGCAGGAACAGTTGCGGGTGCGCATCAAGCATTTCCAGGAACATCCCGATGTATTTATCTTTAGTACGGCCTTTACCCTGGAAGATTGGGATGAACCTGATTGGTCTGAACGGATTATCAATAAATTACAGGAAGATTTTAAAGCCGGTGCTGTTGGGGTGAAGGTTTGGAAAAATATCGGAATGGAGGCGAGAGACAAAGATAACATTCTTATCCGACTGGATGACCCCAAATTCGACCCCATATTTCAATTTATAAAAGATCAGAATAAAGTGTTGATCAATCACACTGGAGAACCAAAAAATTGTTGGCTACCTCTGGATGAAATGACGGTCAGCAATGACAAAAATTATTTTAGCGCGCATCCGGAATATCATATGTATCTGCATCCTGAGCTTCCTTCCTACGCACTGCATATGGAAGCAAGGGATAAAATGCTTGAAAAGAATCCGGGCCTAACTTTTATTGGAGCTCATTTAGCGAGTTTGGAATGGAATGTTGATGAACTGGCGAAATTTCTGGACCGTTTTCCGAGAGCTTCAGTTGATCTTGCAGAGCGTATCAGTCACCTTCAGTATCAGTCACAGCTGGATTATGAGAAAATCCGGAATTTTATAATCAAATATCAGGATCGAATTCTATACGGAACAGACTTTCAACAGTTGTCTGATTCAAATCCTTCAGAACTCAAAAAAGTCATGAATGAACGATGGCTACTTGATTGGAAATATTTCAATACAGATGAATTAATTAAAGTTCCTGAATTAGACGAAAAGGTAAAAAGCCTATTGCTTCCAAAAATTGTGGTAGATAAAATATACCGGTTGAATGCAGAAAAAATATTCGCCAATGCATGGAAGAATCATATTCAGTGAGGTATTCAATAACTCCACAAGTCAAACCAACTTCAGACGACGGCTATTGGAAATAAATTTTCTTAGGGATCCTATCAACATCTCCATGTACTCCTGGTCCGGGTGGCGAAGAAAAATGAGATTAGACCTATGACAAACTATACTTTAAATCTTGAAGTTATTGAATAATTACCCAGGGCCGGGTAAAAAGCAAGCGGTATATACCTTACGTTTGAAATTGATTGAATAATGGGAATATCTTATTCTCTGAAGGCCTTTTCTGCACATATAGTAAATCCATTAGTTAAAGGCACATAATCAATTGATTATGTAATATTTATCCAGTATATTTAGTATTAGTCGGGGTTATAAAATATAACTTCTTTAGAGTTGTTTCACATTTCATATGGATCGGCAAATTCATTTTTCTGATAAGCAATTGTTAGCTGCTATAAAACTCGGAAATACGGATGCATTTTCATTGATATTCCGAAAATATAGTGGCCCCTTATATAATATCGCTTTGAAATATACCTGCAATGAAAAAGATGCCGAAGAAATTGTCAAGGAGGTCTTTTCAAGTGTTTGGCTAAATAGAAACAATCTAAATCAAAATTTGGCAATTATTCCTTACCTGACGAAAATGGGCAAACACTTGATATTTAATAAAATCAAGAAAAGACTATTTCATACAGTGCACAAAAATTACTTTATCTCCTCCATAAATATTGAAAAATTTCAAACTGATGAAACTGTCTTTTTGGATGAGTTGGAGAACCTAATTAACGAAGAGGTTAAAATATTCCCCCCGATAAGAAGAGAAATTTATGAATTAAGTCGTGAACAAGGATTAACCACCAGAGAAATTGCTAATAAATTGAACCTCACAACAAGAACCGTAGAAAATCACATAAATAAGGCATTGAAATTATTGAGACGCCGTTTAGAGAATTCCTGTTACACATCATAAGGGCTCCAAATTTCCATCATTCATTAATTCAATACTAGCGCCTTAGTCCCGATATCAATCTAAATCCAATTCATGTAACAATTTCCCGATGCTTTTCCGGTATTCAAGCAAATACATGGGATCCTTATTAAATTCTTTAGGACTTGAAAACATAACGCTGGGAAATGTCAACATTTCTTTCGCCTTTCTCATCAATTTTCTATTAGTGATCGCATTTTCTTTAACGA
>JAHEMV010000505.1 GCA_024643455.1 Cytophagales bacterium | reverse complement strand
TGTTCGAGAATGATTGTTTTTGCCTGTTGGCTAAGTTCACTAAAACTTTCTTTAACAATGATTTCCATTTTATTTGTCTCCTTGGTTTTAATGCTATTTTGGTGAATAAATCAATATTTACAGGCATTCAGAATTTATCTATTCCAGATGCCTGTAGGCATGGATTTTTTATAATTTCAATTCACCCCAACCCTTTCGGTATTCACGTTTTACAAACTGGTTCGCCGCGTCGAAATTGGTGATTTTCATATTTTCGCCATCCCATTTGAAAGCTTTATATCTTCCGGGGAAATTGAATCCTGTCATTTCTCCATAAACCGGATCGTTCTTTGTAACCTTTTCGCGAAGACTGAAACTGCGCAATAATAAGTTGCCCATCAAGACAGTTTCTGTCAGAGGACCAGCGTACCCTTCAAAAGGAGAAGAAACCTCAGCATTGCCATGTCCTGCAATACAGGCATCAACCCATTGCCACCAATGGCCATCCATATCTCCTTCGACACGTTTGTATTTTTTAGGGATGTTTATCTCTTCGTTTTTGGATAGCGGTAAAAGAATAGGATTACGTCCTCCCCAGCCACACGCGGCTTTGCCCTTGGTGCCAATGAAAAGGGTGCTTCCTTCAAAATCATTCAAACCAGGCCAGTCACCCATGATGTCGTTCATATTCGCACCGGATTCCAATTCAATTGGGCGCTCTGGTGTGATGCCTCCATCCATCCAGAAGAGGTCGAGATCTTTTCCATTTTTTAGTTTATACCTGAATTTTATGGAGCTGGAAACCGGTCCGCTCTCAGGATTTACTGATTCTGAAAAAATACCATCATAAACCGTACTTGCACTTCCTGAGACTTCGGTAGGATATCCCAATTCGAGCAATTTAAAAGGAGGGCCCATGATATGGCAACCCATGTCGCCCAATGCGCCTGTTCCAAATCTCCACCAACCTCTCCAGTTGAATGGGATCATGTTATCGATATATTCCGTCTCTTCAGCTGTCCCAAGCCATAAATCATATTTCAACTCCTTAGGAACAGCAGGATGTTCTTTTGGCCAGGGGATTCCTTGTGGCCATACCGGCCGGTCAGTCCAGCAATAGACCTGTTCGATATCTCCCAAAATACCAGCCTCCATCCATTCCCTCAAAGTGAACATGCCATCGCAGGATGCACCCTGGTCTCCCATTTGGGTAACCACCTTATATTTCTTAGCGGCTTCGGTCAGTATCCGGGCCTCGTAAATATCATGGGAAAGTGGCTTTTGCAGGTATAAGTGTTTGTTCAGCTGCATGGCGCTAAGCCCGACTATGGCATGGTTATGATCTGGAATGGCTACTGATACAGCATCGAAATTTTTGCCTTCTTTGTCAAACATCTCCCTCCAGTCATGGTAGAACTTTGCTTTTGGAAATTGTTTAATCCTTGGGGCTGCCATGCGATCATCGACATCGCATAGATGAGAAATCACCGCGTTTTTCTTTGGAGCATCCGCGTAATGCTGTATGTCATTTTCCCCTTCACCGCCACAGCCAATTGCTGCGATATGCAATTTGTCACTTGGAGCAACGTGTCCCAATCCGCTTACCGTAAAGCTGGGAACTATGGAGAAAGCGGCAATCCCTGCTGAGGTTGCCTTCACAAACTTTCTTCGTGAAAGTGCATTATCAGTTTTATTTGTCTTTTTTTTCATAACAAAAAATAGTTTGACTTTTTGAGTTTTCTATTTATCCACGCTTTTTATCAATGGTTTTATGGAAATTTCTTTAAAGAACACCACATCGTGTTCTCCATGGTTTTGCATACCAATAAAGCCATATTCAGGTCTTTTTCCTGGAAAAGGTTCAAAGTCGAATTTTCGCGGTGGCACAGAATCTCCTTCCGTGTAGTCAGTTACTTTTACCCCATTCAGCATGACAATGGTGCGGTCTCCGTCCAGGGTGATTTCAAAAGTATTCCACTCTGGACCGGGCTTCCAGGCAGTGGCCAGTGGTTTGGTAAAGGCGTACAACATTCCTGTAGAGTGGTATTCGTCTTCATCAGAAAGCTCCGGATGATTATCGATCTGAACTTCGTATGCATAATAAACGGGCATCCATTCTTCCTTAGGCTCTATTGGAATCCGGATAAAAAAGCCTGCATTACTGTTTTCTTTTTCCATTCGCCAGATCACCCTGACAGTGCAATTCCCAAATTTAGATCCTGTCCAGTACAACAATCCCATACCTCCATGTGTTTGAATGATTCCGTCTTCGACGGTCATATATCCATTGCCAACATGTTTCCATCCGTCCAGGTCCTTTCCATTGAAAAGCTGGATCCAACCCGAACTTTCCTCTGCTTTGCTTTGTTGGTTGACTTCTTCGCCTGAGTCGCCTATGGATGCAGCAAATGCAATGGACACCAATCCTGATAAGCCAAATGCCAAAAGGCTAGTAATAATCTTTTTCATTGTAATTGAGTTTATTATTTTAATTTTAAAAAATAGTTTCATTTAGTTTTGATAAATACGATCAAAGGATTCTAAATGCTATTAAAAGTTTTGATACGTTTTAAATATAATAGTTTTTTACAATAATTCAGCTAAAAACCTTATTTTAGTTTCATTAAGTTTCATTAGCAAACTAATGTTTTAAAATCCATGGAAAAAGTTCAATATCCATCGTCACAGATCAACTCGATATGAAAGAGAGCACACATATTTCTACAGTAGAACGACGGCGACTCATCCTGGAGGAAATTCATCATAAAAGGCAGGTAGATGTAGTGCCGCTTAGTACCCGGTTTACGGTGAGTGAGGTGACAATACGAAAGGATTTACGGTATCTGGAAAGCAAAAAGCTTTTGATTCGTTCACGAGGAGGGGCAATGGCTTTGATGCAGGTAGCCGATGATCTTTCTGTCGAGGCTCGGAAAGTGCTGAATTTCCATGAAAAAAAATCCATTGCGGAGGCCGCAAGCAGCTTGATCAATGAAGGAGATACCATCATAATCGACTCTGGAACAACACTGATGCAGTTTGCTAAATATTTGGAGCATAGCAACAATTTGACAGTAATTACCAATTCATTGGATATTGCAAACCAGTTGTCAAATTATGAGCATATAAAACTCATCATTCCTGGCGGACTTTTTCGAATGAAATCGCGCTCGCTGATTGGTGTAGCGGCAGTTGAGAATCTGAAGATTTATCGGGCTGACAAGTATTTCGTAAGTGCTGATGGCATTAGCGATGAGGGAATATTCACCTCCAATCTTGAGGAAGGTCAGATTGCGCGAATGATTCTTTCCAGCGCAAAAGAAAATATCGTATTAATCGATTCCAGCAAATTCGATCGTGAAGGACTGATTAATATCGCGCCACTTTCAAAAATTCATATTTTGGTAACGGATAAAAAAATCCCAAAACGATCGGTGTCCTATCTCACAGAACAGGGGGTTAAAGTAATTATTGCTGGATGATTAATTTGAAATACGAATGCATCAAAGTATGGCGTAATTGGTCTTTTTTTAAATGCCTTTTTCATTTAAACTATACTTTTAGCGTATTATTTGCACTATTTTAGTATTAAAATATATTGAATTATTTCGCAATAATTGGAAACCACTTTTTATACTAAGGTATTATGAAATCCAAACTAATCACACTTTGCGCAATTGCATTACTTTTCGATTGTCAGCCTAAAAAAACCATTGAGTTAGACAAGTCAGAAGAACAAATCAGGATAAACCAACTTGGGTACTTTATCCATGGTCCAAAAGTATTTGTTGTGGCCGATTCCGATGCAAAATCATTTAGTATAACGGATGAAAAAGGTGATGCTGTATTTGAGGGAGAATTAAAGGCCGATGAGATCTGGGATAAGTCCGGAGAATCGATTTCGCTCGGAGATTTTTCGGCACTTACTACGGAGGGAGTCTACAAGATTTCTTTAGATAAAGGGGTAGTATCCTATCCATTTCATATAGGTAA
>JAHEMV010000060.1 GCA_024643455.1 Cytophagales bacterium | reverse complement strand
TTAGGTTATGGCCTTGAAATAATTGAAAGTGTGCCTATTGAAATTACACCAAACGAGCATAATTTACGTTATCTTACAACCAAGCGAGATAAAATGGGTCATGATATATTGAAACATCATTGACAGTAAATACCAATTATGCGGAAGAGATCAATTTTAATATTTTTTATTTTTATAAGTTCAATTGCCTTTGCCCAGGAATTTCCGTCTGAAATTTGGCACAAAGGAAAATTGGTGCTTTTGTCGGAAGACACCATTGTAGGAAACCTGAAATACGACTTAAAAAATGACCTGGTTCAAGTCAACGTTCAAAACGTAATGCAAACTTATAGCGCCAGGAAAATACTTTATTTTGAAATATTTGATGAAACAATAGAAAGTTATCGGCACTTCTATGCCTTACCATATCAGGTTCAGGCCAATTATGAAGTCCCTATTTTATTTGAAGTTTTATATGAAGGCAAACTCTCTCTTTTATGCAGGGAGGAAATCGTTACTGAGTCTGCACCCCAATACAATTCTTATCCATATTCAAATTATTATGGAAACAGTCCTTATAGTCAAACAAGGGCTAGATTGAGTTATAAATATTATTTTTTTGATGAGCGTGAAGGGATACGGAATTACAATTTGAAAAAGAGTGAACTTTTGACCTTTTTCAATAAAAATCAACAACAGGTTAAGCAATACATCAAAAAAAACAATCTGAAGTATGACCGCATGCGCGACCTGGTACGCATCACTGCCTATTACAATGCACTACTCGACAGTTGATTTAAAATTCTAAATAGTATAGTATGTCCAAACCACTTATACTCATCTCAAATGATGACGGAATCAACGCTCATGGAATAGGTGTACTCATAGAATTAATGAAGAATCTAGGCGATGTTGTTGTCGTTGCCCCGGATAGTCCCCAGTCAGGTATGGGACACGCCATTACGATCGGAAATACACTGAGGTTGAGTGAAACACATGATTTTGAAGGAGTGAAATCTTTTCAGTGTTCAGGAACTCCGGCTGATTGTGTAAAAATTGCCAAAGGTTACGTCCTAAAAGGCAGAAAACCGGATTTAATGGTAAGTGGCATCAATCACGGCAGCAACACTTCTATTAGTGTAATTTATAGTGGAACCATGTCAGCTGCTCTTGAAGGTGCAATTGAAGATATCCCGTCTATAGGATTTTCTTTGTGTGATTATGCATTGGAAGCTGATTTTTCTCATGTCAAAGAACATGTCTTAAAAATTGCTGAGCAGGTTTTGAAAAACGGATTACCCATCGGAGTTGCTCTAAACGTGAATTTCCCGGCAAAAAAACAAGAACCGATAAAGGGAATTAAAATCTGTCGGCAGACCAGGGCTAAATGGCTGGAAGAATTTGACCGTAGAATTGATCCAACTGGTAGACAATATTTTTGGCTTTCCGGAAGTTTTGTACATCAAGACAAGGGAGAGGACAATGACGAATGGGCAATTGCACATAACTATACATCAGTCGTACCAGTTACTTTTGATCTGACGGCGTATCATGCCATTGCTACGCTGAATAAAGAATGGGATATTTAATGACCGATCCGGTATTTAATATATAGGTTTACCGCTGGCACTAAGCTATCGAAAGTGCGGCCATATCCCGGAATGGAATAAATACGCGGCTCTTCCCGATTTTCAAACTGGCCGATAAATCGAAGCCTGAATTTCCAACCGATCAATAACTTACTATCTGGTCCATCCGGTTCTTTTTTACCGATATTGAGAAAGGTTTCAGTGCCCAAAATGATTTCTCCCCATGTCGCTGTAATCCCTTTAGAACCAAAACCATCTTTATAATCTTCCCAATAATCACTATCTATTAGAAAAGCACCTTCGTCTTCAAACGTGCTCATACCATACCTAAAACCTGCGTAATAAAAACTTGTCGGATTGTAGGAAGTATAGTAATCTAAGCCCACTCGGGCATAAGATCCTTTTACAGTATAATAAACAGCATTATCGTATGCCTTAAGTGGATTTAGTTCATCATATCCCATTTCAGCAGCCAACACGATACGCTCATAAAATCGAATATTGATCCCTGCCTCATACTTCGATTCAAAATCAGTCCATAATAGAAGCAATTTTCCATAGTCAACGGCTAGTTCTACTCCGGAAAGGAATTTCTTCTTTCTGGCTATGCTATCCATGGCAATCAATTGCTCAGGAGAAAGCTCAGAAGATATGACAATAGCAGTATCTGATGTATAAATCTCAAGCGTGTCCTGAACAGAACTCTTATCATTTTGTGAAAAAACAGGAAATGTAAAAATTACTGATCCTATCAGAATCATAAATGATTTAAAAATATACATAAATCGTTGTGAGATCATTACTACAGTCCGACTTGTAACACTTAACCTGAATACTATCAAAGGTACTGATTTCTTCATTTACTCCAATCTCCATTATTTTCATCCGCATCCCGTCTAAAGTTTGATTAATTTCACGTTGATAATGGACCTGTAAGGTATCTGATAATCCAAAATATTGGAAATAAAAAGTCGAAGTATCATGATTCATATCCACCGGAATGGAAAAATCTCTAACTAAAGTGTCCTGAAACTGATCAAAGTTTATTGCTCCAGCAGCATCCAAAAAATCAATTTTAGTTTTACCAAGTCGAAGCAAATCAAAAAAGTCTGCATATTTCATACTGTCAACACGAAGTATTGCTAATGCACTAAGCAATTCGGTTCGTTGATCATCAGTTAAAAGCTCAATTGCGAGTGAATCACTTAAACCTTTCATTTTACTTTTCACTTCAATCAAATTCTCCTCAGTTATCTTTTTTGTATTTAAAGCCTCAAACCTGAGTTTAATTTTCGGATTTAAATTGCAGCCGACACAATTATCTTCTTCCTGACATGCATTCAGCGAAAAAAGCAAAATTAGTAATATGAACAGTAAATATTTTCTCATAAAATCTCCCCAAAAATACAACCGTCAATTGTAATTATAAAGCGATTGCCGGGGACTATTAGTATGTGGAATTAATTTTACTTTTTTGTTATTGACTATTTCCATTTTAAAAATCAATACGGATCGACATCAAAAACAACGAATACCTGCCGAAAGGCATTATCTTGCTTTAATAAATTTGCAGCTTCAATCAATTTGGCCTTTACTTTTGCCAGGTCGGTATTTGTTCTATGAATTTTTATCAATATTTCCATAAGATAAAAATTTCTGATTTTCGAGATCATAGGCTCATGTGGCCCCAAAACAAGGTTTTTATTGATATGTATTTTTATTTTATTAGCCAAATTTTCAGAAGCTTTGTGGATGATCCCAGATTCCCGATGCTTCAATGTGATCCGGATTAATCGGTAAAATGGAGGATATTTGTATTTATGTCGTTCTAAAATCTCGTGATTGTAATATTCCAAAAAATTCTGGCGTGTTATGTAATGCAAGATTGGTTGTTTCAAATTGGTCGTCTGAATGACAACCTCTCCTGGTTTTTCATTTCTGCCCGATCGCCCACTGACCTGCACTGCAAGTTGATAAGTTCGCTCAAAGGATCTAAAGTCGGGGAAATGAAGCATCCGGTCCACATCAAAAACACCTACCAGGGTCACATTGTCAAAATCCAGTCCTTTACTAACCATCTGTGTACCAACGAGAATGTCAATGGCTCCCTGCTCGAAGTCATTGATGATTTTTTGGTAACTAAATTTCCGGCGGGTAGTATCTAAATCCATTCGTTGGATTCGCGCTTCGGGAAACATTAATTTCAAATCCTCTTCTAGTTTTTCAGTACCAAAGCCTACGGTATTCAACTTTGTCGAGCCGCAAGCAGGGCAAGTGACCGGCAAACGCTCATGATGCCCGCAGTAATGGCATCTCAGCTGATTGTAATACATATGAAACGTGAGGCTCACTGCACAACTGTTACATTTTGGAATCCATGCACATTCCTCACAAGAAATATACGGAGCATATCCTCTCCTATTTTGAAAAATAATGACCTGTTCATTTTTGCCTAATGCATTTCCAATTTTTTCTGCCAGTACAGAAGTAATATCCCCCTTGATTATTTTTTGTTTTCGTTCTTTAGTTAGATCGGCATAAATGATTTTTGGCAACTTAGCCTCGCCATATCGCTCATTTAAGGATACAAATCCATATTTTCCTTCCTGGGCCAGATAAAATGATTCAAAAGAAGGAGTAGCGGTGCCCATCAATACTTTTGCGTGATGGATCCTTGCCAATACCTGAGCCACATCGCGGGCATGATACCGTGGTGCAGGATCGTATTGTTTGTAAGAAAACTCATGTTCTTCATCCACGATTACAAGACCCAGGTTATCAAATGGTAGAAAAACAGAAGAGCGAACGCCAATAATCAATGGAAACTTCCCGGACATTAATCCTTTCCATACCTCCACGCGCTCGTTATCTGAATATTTTGAGTGATAAACACCCATCCTGTCTGCAAATACTTTTTGAAGCCGAGTCACAATTTGGGTGGTCAAGGCTATCTCAGGCAATAAATAAAGCACCTGTTCTCCCTGTTCCAGTACATCATGGATCAGGTCAATATATATTTCCGTTTTCCCACTGCCTGTAATTCCATGAAGCAGGACAGTCTGTTTTTCTTCCAGGCTTTTTAGGATTTCTGTTTTGACTATTTTCTGCTGCTCTGTAAGTTTTAAAGTAAACCCGTTATCATGTTCGGGGATGCTAAACCTTGGGATTACTTTTGTGAAATGCTCGAAAACCAGATTTTTTTCTAGTGTTTTCAATGACGACTCTGATATCCCCTTATCCTTCAAATCCTTTTTTAAGATGCCTCCGATATTGAGTTCCTTGTTTTTAAATACAGGAACCTCCTGAAGATACGCCAATAATACATCCATTTGTTTTGGCCTTTTCTCCAGCTCTATCATCAACTCCTCCAAATATTCTTTTTGTAACCAGTGGTGGGTTAATCGATAATAGGTTTCCTTTTTTGGCGTGAATTTTTCTTTTACCTCTTCAAAAATCAGAATTGCCTCCTTGGCTATAAGCGATTTAATTATCTTTAAGTACGATTTTATCTGAAGAATCTGAGCAGCTTCGCCATAGGTAATCACTCTGTCCCGTTCCAGTACATCAAGTATTAGTTGCTCCTGATTAGAAAAACCAATTATGGATTGCTCAAAATCAAATTCGGGATTGATTTGAATTTTTGACTCGCTACTCAATTTTAACCCTGACGGCATACCAACGTTAAGTACCTCACCCATAGTAGTCATATAATAGCCAGCCAGCCATTCGTAAAGATCAAGTTGATAGGTATTCATTATTGGCTGATCATCGAGCAAATCGATGATGTATTTTGCTTGATATACTACGGGTGGATTTTCATGGATTTTAGCCACTATTCCCGTGATAATCTTTCTTTTACCAAACTGTACTATGACCCGATACCCAACGTCAATAAATTCATTTAATTCAAATGGAACCCTGTAGGTAAATAGATTGGTAATGGGAACAGGCAGCAATACATCTGCAAACAGAGTGACTCTTTCCTGATGATCGCCTGAAGTATTTAATTCTAAAGCTCCCAAAAATATTTTTCTTGTAATTGTTATTGGATATTAAATTCGATTCTCCAACTGCTGCAAAGCCTCTTCAATGGAATGTACTGGCAATTTACAGGATTTATCAAAACAAACATATATAGTGGTTTTGTCCTTTAAAGCTGTCCGATTTTCGAGCAATGGTAAATCATTTGAATTGCGGCCCGCTGATATCACTTTATTGGGAATAAAATGCTTTTGAAATTCACGTGAGTAAGCAATATAATCATCTCCAACAATTGCTATTTCAGCAGTTGGCCAGGATCTAAAGGCGTATAATGACCCCCAATTAGTTAAATATTGAGGTTCTTGAATAATCATAGGAGCGATTTTTGAAAGCATATTATGTGAGATTTCCAAGTACGTCCGATTCTCAATTAATTGCCCTAATAAAAATAAAGACTGGGCTATGACCGAATTTGATGCGGGAATCACATTATCGAAAATTTCTTTTTTCCGGGCAATTAGTTGCTCAGCACCAGCATCATTATAAAAAAATAATTCTTCCTGATGATCATAAAAATGAGCGATGGTATAATCAGCTAATTCGATGGCAAGATTTAACCACTTTCTATCAAAATTGGTCTGATAAAGTGCGATAAACGCATCGATGGTAAAAGCATAATCATCCAGAAAACCGAGGATTACGTCAGACCCATTTGTTTGGGATCGTAATAGCCTCCCATCAATAAACATATTTTCATGGATAAATGAAGCATTTTTTTCTGCAAGGACGAGGAATGATGGCTCGCCAAATGCATGAAAAGCATCAATCAATCCTTTCATCATCAATGCATTCCAGCCAGTCAGAAATTTATCGTCAAGTCCAGGTCGGTCTCGTTTCGCTCTTTCAGCTAGCAAAGTTGATTTCGCATTTTGCAGCTTAGTGCGGAATATTTTTGCTTCTACCCCATGTATGCTGGCAAATTCTTCCAGTGATTGCTTTGCATATAGAATATTGGTGCCGCGCTCCCAGTTTCCATAGGATTCGGTATTATAATATTTCATCACCAGATCGCTATCCTCTTTGAGTAAGCGAACCAAATCGTCCTCTTTCCAAACATAATAATTACCCTCTTCTCCTTCACTATCGGCATCCAAAGCAGAATAAAATCCATGATTCGGACTGGTCAATTCCCGATTGATAAAATCGATGGATTCATACACTATTTCCCGAAATCGTTCATTCTTTTCGACCTGAAAAGCCATGGCATACAGACTGATCAATTGGGCATTGTCATAGAGCATTTTTTCAAAATGTGGAGCAAACCAGCGATCATCGACAGAATACCTTGCAAAACCACCGCCTATGTGATCGTAGATTCCTCCGTTTGCCATTTTAAGCAAAGTAAGGATGATCTGATCTTGGATTTCCTGATCCTCTATTTTGGAATTAGCAGTCAGTAAAAACTTCCAGATGGTAGGATTAGGAAATTTTGGTGCCCGGACTAATCCTCCTTCCTTTCGATCGAAATGACTTTTCATCTCCGAGGTCATTTGTTTCAATTCATCCAAATTGGCTGAAAATCCATGATCGGCAAACCCATATTTTTCGGTGTCAGTTATGGTGAGTGACCGGACAAATGCATTTGCTGATTCTTCCAGATCACTCCTTTTTTCATGAAATGCCTCTCGTATACTATTTAATATATGTAACCATTGCCTGGGCTGAAAATAGGTGCCTCCATAAAATGGCCGTTGGTCAGGCATAGCAAATACATTTAGTGGCCAACCGCCACTGATGCCCATGATCTGAATTGCTTCCATGTATAATTGATCTACATCAGGGCGTTCCTCACGATCGACTTTGATGCAGATAAACCCATCGTTCATCACCTTGGCGATTTCCATATTCTCAAAAGACTCTCGTTCCATCACATGACACCAGTGACAAGCCGAATAACCAATGGATATAATCAAGGGCTTATCCTCGTCAATTGCACGTTGCAACGCCTTAATTCCCCATGGATTCCATTGAACCGGATTATAGGCATGCTGTTTTAAATAGGGACTTTTAGAATGTATTAATTTATTTGGCGTTTTTGAATGGCTCATCGTAATTGTGCATTCAGAAGTTTAAGTTCAACCTGAATATCGATCAGATCTTTAAACTCATTCAGCAGACTAATGGTTTTGTTAATAAATAATTGATGTTGTTGAGTTTTGTTGTTAAATGGACGATGATTAAGCGCTTTTCTCACTTTATCCCATTTAAGTAGAAATTCTCTAACCTGATCGCTAAAGTACACATCTCCAAATTTTTGCCAGATATAATCAATTGCGACAGAATTGGGGTGAAGCATGTCTTCAGCATAAAAGCGGTAATCCCTCAATTCATCCATCATAATCTCAAAGGCTGGAAAGTATTCAACATTCGGAAACATTTCCACTATCTTTTCACAGGAAATTCTGAGAATGGATTTACTGACATTATTTTGTTCGAAGGACTCCTTTTGATGTCGAACAGGACTTACCGTTAAGATAAATCGCGCATCTCTGTTCATACTTTTCACCAGATCATAATTGACTTTAAATCCTTGAATGATTTCATCGATTTCCAGGAAACGTCGATTAAACTGATCCGATGGAATTTTATGGCAATTTGCCACAATTTCACCATTTTTCTTTAGTTCATAAACGAGTGAAGTGCCAAAGGTATAAATGATAACTGATGTTGTTGATAATTGTGTTCCAACTTCTCTAAGCTTATAATTTGCATTAATCAATAAATCATCCTTGTCAATATTCGAAAGATCAGAATGCAGATCAAAGTGATGAAAAACGCCTTGAGTTTCCACGATCTCAAGCGCTTCCAGGTGTTTATTTAAAGCAGCCTGATCAACTAATTTAAAGATTGATTGCGGATTGAACAGTGTACCAAATGGATTGATATTGACATTAAACTTATGGTCTTGTAATTTCTGCCCGATATGCTGTGCAAAGCAAGATCCCATTGCTAATATCGCATGACTTAACTCAATCTTAGTGGGTGATGGCCGTGGAATAACTTTGGTGCGAAACATAGAGTAAAGATACTTATCGTATGGCTCAGATGTTCATTTTTAGACAAAAAAAAGCCCCAACCATTTACAATGATTGGGGCAATTAATTTTATATTTATTTCTTATTCAGAAACGACTTCGAATTTTACTTCATGCTTTACTTCTTTATGAAGGTCAAGCAAAGCTACATATTCGCCAACTTCTTTAGGTTGTTCAGGAAAAGTAATTTGCTTCCTGTCAATTTCAAATCCCTTTTCAGCCAATAAATCAGATATTTGAAGTGTGGTAACAGCTCCAAATATTTTTCCAGATTCACCAACTTTGGCTCCAACCCTTAATACAATACCTCCAATGCTTTCAGCCAAAGCAAGTGCATCATTTTTACGCTTTTCAGCTTTATGAGCAGCCTGTTTGATATTTTCTTCAATCATTTTGGCATTCGAACTATTTGCAATTATCGCAAATCCCTGAGGGATGAGATAATTTCTTCCGTATCCTGGCTTTACCTTTACGGTATCATTTTTATAACCAAGACCTTGAATATTTTGAATTAATATAACTTCCATTTTACTGACTAATTTTATTTCAACGAATCTGTTACATATGGAAGTAAGCCAATATGTCTCGCTCGCTTCACTGCCTGAGAAACTTTCTTTTGAAACTTGATGCTTGTTCCAGTTAATCTTCTTGGAAGGATTTTACCTTGCTCATTTACAAATTTCAAAAGGAAATTAGCATCTTTATAATCTATGTATTTTATGCCATTTTTCTTAAAACGACAATACTTTTTCTTTTGTTGATCCCTATTTATAGGTTCGTTTACTAGTGTCATTTTACAACTTCTTTTTTAGGTTCCTCTTTTTTCTTGAATGCGCCTGAGCGTCGTTTTACATTGTAGTCCACTGCATCCTTATCAAGGACTGTAGTAAGGAATCGCATTACCTTTTCATCTCGTCTGTACTCTAATTCCAGACTTGCAATTACTCCTGGCTCTGCCGCAAATTCAATTAGATTGTAGAACCCGGTAGATTTTCCCATTATTGGATAAGCTAACTTTTTTAGCCCCCAATTCTCAACGTTAATAATCTCCGCATTGTGATCTGTCAACACTTTACTGAATTTCTCGACAGTATCCTTCATCTGAACATCAGACAAAACGGGAGTAAGTATGAATACCGTCTCATAATTGTTTAAACTCATTTTTTAAATTTGTTTTAATTTTGGCCTGCAAAGATAGGATATTAATCCATAAAGACCAAGCTATTGAAATATTCTGTATGAGAAATGATTAAATCCTATATAAGGTTATTTCACCCTAAAGGATTTGCTACCCATAATGTATCCCTCGGTGTACACTTCCATCACATATCGGCCTGGTAAATACTCACTCCCTTTATCGTAGAGAAAGCTTACCAACTGTTGGGAGTTATCAAATAGAATTTCCTGCTTTGCTGTATAAAACGTTTCTTTTCCGTCTAAAACAAAAGTACCCGATCCTCGCGCAACGTCAAACAGAACATTGTCATTGTCATCAATAATCCTAATTAGAATTTCTTTCCCGGAAACAGGTGCAATATCATTTTTTGCAATATTAAATTCCACTTTGAGCTGGTCGATCTGGCGAGCCCTGAATTCATCTTCCTTTCCTTTTCCTTTTTCTGACAAAGCCATTATCTTGATATTTTCAACCTCCAGTCTTGAAGCAATTTGTACTTTTTCAGTTAATTTTTCTTCTGTTTTTTTGGCCTCTCTCAGATTCTGATTCAATTCATTCCGTTCTGATTTTAAATCTGTATTTTCAACCAGTAAATTCTCGTTTACTTTTTTAAGCTCTGATATTTCCGTATCCTTCATTACTAGAAGCTCTCTATACCCTTCAACACGGGCTTTTAAATCTCTTATTTGTTTGTTTGACCTGGTTCCTGCAGCGAGGAGACCTTCCTTTTCTCTAACAAGAGAATCGCGAACCATACTCAATTCCTCCACATTTCCACCCAAATCCTCAATCTCGATAATTTTTGCTTTCATTTCATTATCAATCGAATCTAGACTGGAATAGGCTTTCATCAAATCAGCATTTCGCTGCTCAAGTTCTGTCCCCCGCATAAAATTGATCACTAATGCGGCAACTAACAGCAAGGCCAAAACCACAACTACAATTATTAATACCTTATTCGATTTTTTAGGTTCTGATTGAGAATTCTGATTAGGATTTGAAAATTCACTCATTTTTATATCAGTTTTACAAATAAATATTAAGCAAAATTAGGCTTTAATTGAATTAATTCAATGTTTTTCACACTTTAAAACACTAATATCAATATGATAACATGTAATGCTGCTTACTAATTCCCAAATCAAAAATCAATAAACCCTTATTTAAAAATTCAATGCTTATTGAAATGCGTTCATCAGAATGCACTTTTTCCCATGCCTTGTACATCCCTGTTGACCACCTGATATCATCAATGACCATAATGCCGCCTTTGATAAATTTTGATTTCATCATATTAAAATACTTCAAAAGTGCATTTTCCGTATGATTGGCATCAATTAGTGCAAAATCAACTTCTGATATTTTTTTTAAAAATTCAGGTAATTCAACATCTATATCACCATGGATTATTTGGGTATTTTCACATTTCAATTTATCCATAACCATCCTTGCCAATGTCACAAGACCTTTGTTTCCTTCAAAAGAATAAACCAGCCCCTGGCCAGTCGATTTGGATAGATAGGCTGTAGCAATCCCCAGTGACGTCCCCAACTCGATACAGAGTTTTGGCTGAACCAATTGTACTAATTCATATAGAAAAATGCAGTCTTTTTTTGAACTGATCCCTTTGCGGGCAATCTTTGAAATGGTCTTTTCTTTTGTTTTATTGAATACTCTACTTCCTGCTCCTAAATCCTGTCCATAAACGTGTGAATTGTCCCTGAAAAAATCATGACGTAAAGACTCAACTTCTTCTAATCCATTATTTTGCTTAATCGCCAGGATCAACTTTGTGTAAAATTCAAAAACATAAGGAGACTGAAGCGAATGCTGATCAACTACGTTGAAAAAATACCGGATAAATAAAGGAATTGTTTTTAATTGTAGAATGAAGTGCAAGGATCAATTGAGTTTGTAGGGGACAAACATAGTGAATTCAGGAATTTTTACCTTGAATTTTTTGCCATCCATTACCCGCTCAATCGTATAGGTGCCGTGCATCTTACCCATACCTGATTTCAAGTTACAACCTGAAACATAGGTATGACTTTCTCCGGGTTCCAGGATAGGTTGTTGACCTACAACGCCTTCCCCTTCAACCTCTTTTACTGCACGATTTGCATCATGAATATACCAATGTCTGTTGAGTAATTGAATTGTCTGATCACTTAAATTTTCTATAGTAATACGATAGGTAAACACATAGTGGAACTGAGTCGGACTGGAATAAGTCGGCTGGTATTCTGTTTCTACGCTGATCCTGACCCCTTTGGTCGTTGCCGTTACCATAAGTTTGAATTAACACGAAATATATAAAATATTTTAGTCCAAATGGGAAATCAATATTAAAAACTGTAAAATTTAGTCGCAATGAGGTTTGGCTATTTTTTGTCATCCCAAACTATTTCCATTTATTTACACTGAAAACGAAAAACCTAATAATGGATGTAAAAATTGCAGATTCCTGGAAAGATAAGCTACAAAATGAATTTGAAAAGGAATACTTCACAGAGCTGACAAAATTTGTCAAAAACGAATATCAAACGCATACAGTTTACCCAAAAGGGCGTCTGATTTTCAATGCATTTGATCAGTGCGGCTTTGAACAGTTAAAGGTTGTAATTATTGGTCAGGATCCATATCATGGTGAAGGGCAAGCAAATGGTTTATGCTTTTCAGTAAATGATGGCGTGAAAATGCCTCCTTCACTTATTAATATTTTTAAAGAAATTCAATCTGACCTGGGCAATCCTTTCCCTAATTCAGGTAATCTGGAACGTTGGGCTAAACAAGGCGTATTGCTCCTCAATGCGACGTTAACTGTACGGGCACAAAATCCAGGTTCACACCAAAATAAGGGATGGGAACAATTTACTGATTCCGTAATTAAAACCATTTCTGAAGAAAAAGAAGGCATTGTTTTTCTTCTTTGGGGAGCGTTCGCACAAAAGAAAGGGGAAATGATCAATGCTTCAAAGCATAAAATATTAAGCTCCGCACACCCTTCTCCTTTTGCTGCTAATCGGGGATTTTTTGGCAACAAGCACTTTAGTCAGGTAAATGACTATCTTCAAAAAAATGGCCAAAAACCCATCGCGTGGTGAATTTTAAATCTTGCTCAGAGCTAGCTCTAACTTTTCTTTCACGACAGAAGCTAAACTTTCAAGTTTCGTGTTTTCAACCACACTCATGGCTACTGCGGGATCCATTATTGCCACATCGACTTTCCCATTTTCATTTTCCATCACTATAACATTGCAAGGTAGTAGAATGCCAATTTTTTCTTCCATGCTCAGTGCTTTGTTTGCAAACTGCGGATTGCAAGCTCCTAATATTTTGTAGGGTCGTCGATCTACGTCCAACTTGTTTTTCAACGTCGCTTTCATGTCAATTTCCGTTAAAATTCCAAAACCGACTTCTTTAAGTGCCGCAGAAATTTTATTTACTGCTTCATCAAATTGATAATTTGTAGTTTTATTTAGAAAGTATTCCATAGTGCAATTGCGTTTAATAATAAAATGAAATGAAAGCCTTTTAAGTTCATTATTACCGTTAATAACGAAATTCTATAAAAAAAATTAAAAATTCTATTTAAAAGCAAAAGTGATTGCATCAATTTTTGACTAACTATTTAAATCAATAAAATCATCATTTTATTGGCCGATCATATAACCAGAGCAGCGGACTTCGAATAGGCAGGTTTCTTAAGACTTCGGGTGTTTTAGGATATCCTTCCAGAGTCTGCCAGGTGGTTAAATATTCACTGTTGTCAAATGCTTTTCCTGCAAATAATAAAAAAGGCTGCCGAACTGGCCATTCTTCCCAATACATCACATCTGGAGGATAAGTCCATTTTGATTTTTCCTTTACATAAGGAAATAAAAACTCAGCGCCCAATTTCATACTTAATCCTTCAGGAGTTGAAAATTCAAATAAATTTTCATTTTCGTTTGACAGTATTTCAGCGCAAGTCATAAAAGCATCAAGATTAAATAGCGAATAACCATAGGGTTTAGTTCGCTCCAACTCCAATGGAAACGAACCATCTTTTGCCATTTGACCAGGCAGCAGGATATTCATAAATCGATCACGGCACAATTCCAGTACTGCTGTATTCCCGGTCAATCGAGCGAAAGCAGCGACCTGCATGACCCAGCAGGTACCATGATTATTTTTAGCATTCATCTCATCAATTCCATAAGGATGGGTCGTAAGCCATTTTACAAATTCATTAAACCAGGTTTTAATTTCCGAAATGGTCTTTTCTGGAATACTATGGTTTTTCTCCAATATTTCTACCGCTCGTGCTACCTCAATCAAATGAATGGCATCGATTATTCCAATGCCTCTGCCTGTTACCCTACCTTTAATCGCCTGGACATAAAGTAAACTTGGATTCATCCGGGTATCGGGATTCACAAACCATGCTTCCAAATGGCTTTGTGTAGCATCAGTAAATTTTTTATCTCCTGTGAGCAAGAATGCAGAAGTTTGCATACCTACAATCTGACTTAACCGAATCATAGCATGGCGGTGCGCAACAAAATTTGCGGGATTAGTCTGCCCGTCCTTTCGGATATAAGGTCCATCAGGATTTTCAAGATCAGGCCACCAATAGTCACCTTCCGAATAAAAATCATGAAGACTGCCTGCGCTTCTATCGCAAACAAATGATGTAATGCTAACTGGCAAACTGTCCAGATAGGCTGTCGCAGTTTCGATTATGTAATCTTGCTCTTGTTGTGAGATAAACTTGTCTTCTACCTGCTTTTTGCATCCTAAAAATGAAATTAACAGTATTATAAAAAAATATATTTTTAATGCCCTCATTGCTTAAAATCCATGCAAATGATCATTTAACTGTTGTTATTACAATTTGATTTTTCCCTTTTAGTACAGGCTTTTCCAATTCGAATACAATTCTTGTAATTCCGTCTGGCCAATATCTTTTTAATCCATTATCCACAACTTCGTTGAATTCAATTATTGGCCTTACCTCTTTTGGATTATATTGCATTATCAAGTCAAACTCGTCGCCTTTCAGTAATAAAACTCCAGGTGATTTTTCAGAGGCTTTACAATACGTAACAAAATTCAGACTTGTTGGCTCTTCAGTTATTTTGTTCAGTTCATATTCATCATTTATAATAAACTTTTTGCCCCGGTCAAGTCTATAGCTTCTCACCCATTTTTTTACATCAGCATCCTCAGTATAGGCTCCTGAAATATCCGTGGAAAATAAAGCCTTTTTCGCATCGGCAGAAAATGTGGTAT
>JAHEMV010000504.1 GCA_024643455.1 Cytophagales bacterium | reverse complement strand
AAGTTTTCGGTACGTTAGAAAAAGGAACGCTTGAAAACCCTGCGGTAACAAAAGAATCCGTGCATCATTTCTTTAAATATGTTTCCGGAAATCCGATCAAACGTCCTGCATGGTTTTTTGACGTTTCTCAACAGGGAGAAGGCATTGTGGATGTCAATACCCATTTGGTTGATCTGATCCAATGGGAGTGTTTCCCGGAGCAGATCATTGATTATAAATCCGACATAGAAGTGTTGTCTGCTAAAAGATGGTCAACTGAGTTGACTCCGTCCATGTTTAACCGCGTAACTCATCTTGATGGATATCCTGATTATTTGAAAAAAGATTTAATTAAAGACTCTGTACTCAATGTCTATTCCAATGGCGAGATTAATTATACACTGAAAGGTGTGCACGCCAAAGCCTCTGTTATATGGAATTATGAAGCTCCTGAAGGTGGAGGCGATACTCATTATTCGATCATGCGAGGTACGAACGCGAATCTGATTATACAACAAGGGAAGGATGAAAATTACCAACCAACACTTTATGTAGAAAATAACGGGAAGGTGTCACAAGAAGATTTTCTTGCTGCTTTGCAAACGGCAGTTGATGGATTTCAAACCAATTATCCGGGAATAGCGATTGTAAAATCAGACGGAAAAATCATTATAAACATCCCAGCGAAGTATAAGAATGGCCATGAAGCGCATTTTACCCAAGTGACGGAAAAGTATCTTCAGTACCTGAAGGATGGACAATTACCAGAATGGGAAGTGCCAAACATGATTGCAAAATATTACACTACAACGAAGGCATATGAGATGAGCAGGTAGTGTTTAACTTTAATATATCGTGAATTTCTGAAAAGCTTTTTCAAAGGCTATATTAAATAATTGTTGGACTTAATAAATCGAAAAATAAAGTATAAGCTATAAATACAAACCATCAAGGAATATCCAAATACGACGATAACTATGCCAGGGTTACGCATTGATAAGCACTAAAACACCAAAGGACATGATTTATAAGTTTTTAATACGATTTATAACTGAATTAACATAAGGACAGCCAAATCCAATTCCATCTAATGAATTGAAAGTTTGAACGAAAAATAAACATCTCAATACTTAAAATCTTTTTTATTGTATTTAAAAGTGTTTTACAATATTTTTGGTGCAAAGCATTTTTTTATTCATTTATTTTTTTGGTATGTTCAAGCTTAATTTTTTTCTGATTATCCTGATATTTTTACCATCTGTACTTCACGCTCAGAATTTATACAGACCTGGTTACATTATTAACAGTCAAGGTGATACCATTCAAGGATTTTTAAAATTTGATATAGATAGCAGATTAAGTTCCGAAATAATTTTCAAAAAGGACAAAAATGGTGTGGATGATGTATTTACTGCGAATGAATTGCTAGGATTTGGGTATAGTACAGGAAGGAATTTTGAGTCCATTAAACCTTCTGGTAATGCCTTGGCTGGTTTTTATAAGCGCGTGGTAGATGGAAAAATTGTTATGCTTACATATTACGATGGGAAAAAATCAGAAAGTGCTTTCCACCTCTATCGAAAAGACAATACCCTGCATGTAGACATTCCACCTGCAAAAGTGATGGAAATTGAAAAAGAAGGAAAGAGTTTTAGTGTTGAGGACAAAAAATACCTTGGTAAGCTAGCCTTGATTACTGGTAATAGTAAATCTAATCAAGATTTGATATCGGTTAAGCATACCCAAAAGAGCATTTCTAAGTATATAGCTTCATTTAATGAGTCCTTCGTGGATACCTATCCGCTTTCAGTTTATCAGGAAGAGACTCGATTTACATATACTGTTACTATAGGAATAGCACCGAAGATAGTCAATCTACAGCCATACCGATTTACAGTTTACAGGGATAAAAATTTTATTGAATCGAATAAGTTTTCACAGAGGATTGGGTTGAGTATTATTTACTGGAGCGATTCAGCTGATCCAGGTTCATATCAGGGTACTGGATCAGATAATTTCATTTGGAATATGACGAGCATTTTCCCATTAGGATTTCAGACTCAGGGGCAGCATTCAAACTTTAAACTATATGCATATGCCGCAATCGGTGTGGCTTTTTTATATACCAAAGACCATGAGTACACTGACGGTGAATTTACCGGTGACGCCTCCACAATCTTGCCATTACCGAACCTTGCAGTCGGGGGCGGAATAAAATACAGAATAGGAAAAGGATTTTTATTGGCTGAAGTAAATCCTAATATTTTTTCCGGTTTATACTTAAATATTGGATATTCATTTTAAAAGATTTTAATATAATGGTCAGATTAATATTTATTATCACCAGGAGTCAAGGAAACAATTCATGAGAAATATTCCTTATCTAAGGATATATCATAAATAAAAAATGAAAAGATATTTTGAAAGGACTCTGAGTTATCAAGAGGAAAAGGTGTTGTTTTCATCTGATTTAGTTTATGTTTTTAATCAAGAATTAAATTCAAATTAATTTTTAAGAACAAAAATTGTTTTCAGTAAGGAATTCAAGCGTTTGTTTTATCACACTTGAATATTGATTTTTTGGGAGGGAATTAAAATCAGTAAAGACAGGCAATCGCATTTCGTACTCCCAGCCAACCCGGGTCATTTCAGCCCCCAGGGCTTTAAATCTTCTGATCAATTTTGTATTATCAGCTAATATTGTTCCTGTAAAAATTGCGATATCATTCTTGCTTGCCAGATAGTACATGATCGCCAATAAAACAGATCCAACTCCTTTTCCTTGATACTCATCAATAACAGTTAGCGCTAACTCTGCCTCATTTGGATTTTCAGCGGATCTGCGAAATCTTCCAACACCAACACCTACCAATTCATCATCAATAATATCGAACGCACTCCAGGCTACGTGGTCTTTTTGATCGGTATTCAGAAAATCCTCAACCTGTTCATCAGTCAACTCTTTCATAAATCCAAAAAAGCGCTGATAAACCGTTTTTGCTGAAAGTTTTTTGAACCCAGCAATAAATCTTTCTTTATCCTCATGTTCCAGCGTTTTGAAGCATAGGTAAGTGCTATCCTTTATTGGATAGAAAAATGAGTTACCTGCAAATATCTTCAGATCAAACATGATAAAGTTAGAATTGCAAAAAATGAATCACATCCCAAAAGTAGGTATAAATGTTGGCGCTTTCCGATGTTTCGTCGCTTGTTCATATGCGAATGCCAATCCAATCAATTTTGGTTCGCTAAATGCTTCCGCAAAAAATGATATTCCGATTGGTAATCCATTGATATAACCCATTGGCACTGTTATGTTGGGGTATCCGGATCTGGCGGCAGGAGAGGAGCTTCCGCCGATATAATGATCGCCACTAATCACATCAATAGGCCATGCTGGCCCACCAGTTGGCGCAATAATAGCATCCAATTCATATTTTTCCATGGCTTTATCTATTCCTTCCGGTCCGTTGGATTTTAATACACTATCTAATGCTTTTAAATATTCTTCAGTCTGGAGATCGCCTTTTTCTTGCGCAGCAAGCAAAACCTCCTGGCCAAAATAGGGCATCTCCCGATCTGCATGATCCTTGTTGAATTGGATCAATTCCTCAAGAGATCTGATTTTGATGTCGGAATTGCATGCTTCCAAATAAGCATTTAAATCGTTTTTAAATTCATATAACAGCACATTATACGCATCGTTTTCATTACCTCCTTTTAGATAATCGCCTTCAATATCAATGACAATTGCTCCACAGTTTTTCAAATCATTTTTAGCATCTTCAATCAATTGGTCTACTTTTTCATGAAAACCAAGAAAATTTTTTGCGATGCCGATACGTTTATTTTTCAGACTTTCCTTATCCAAAAATGTAGTATAATCTGTAAGCGATTTTCCGATGCTTTTATTCGTATAATCATCTTTTTCATCCTGGCCAGTCAATACACCTAACATAATGGCAGCATCCTCAACTGTTCGGGTCATTGGCCCGGCCGTATCATGACTA
>JAHEMV010000503.1 GCA_024643455.1 Cytophagales bacterium | reverse complement strand
TTTTGGGATGAGATCTTTTTCTTATGGGTTTTGATGATAACCAATGTTGCATCATGATCCGTTTTTGACAATACGCTTGACTCTATCATGCCGTCATCAAAAAAAACATGGTCTCCAACGTTGATATCATCGATTATCTGCGGAAGTGAAACACTAATTTCTGGAAGACTTATTAACTCTTCTTTTTCTCCATAAACAGCTAATTTTCCTTTAGTATCCCTTTTTGTGATGATCAAATGATCACCCTGACGCACTTTAACGGATTGGACTATTTTTGATTTTTTGCCTTTCTTTTTTTCAATGAGTATGTCAGCCACCCGTATTTTAGGTCCAGACAAATCCATGTATATTTTTATGGGTAAGTTCACTTCCTTACTTACCTTTTTTAGGTTTAAAACCATTTTTGCCCACAGTTCTTCATTGCCATGACTCAAATTGATCCTGGCAATTTCCATTCCGGATACAATCAGGTTTTTCAGTAAATCCAAATCATCTGCAGCCTCATCGGGCATGGTGACCATTATTTCCGTAAGATGTTGCTTTTCTGTTGCATTGAACAAATTACTTGAATGCTTCTGTAGCAGTTTTTTACTTTTTACATAGCCAATACTTTCGATGGTTTCATCAGGTGTCCAAATTTTACCCTGCATCAATTTTACAATTTTTAAAGCGTTGGCGACATTTTTATAAACGTATCCTTCTGAAGTTCGTAATGAAGAAATGCCAAGGTCAGATAGGCTGTCATGAATTTTTCTTAAATCCCGGCTTCTCAAAATCAGGTAGCGATAGAGATTTTTCGCGCTCAGCCTGTATTTTGTATCCATCGAGGATGCAATTTTATCTGCTAATCGTTCCCCAATTAACAATTCCGTGTAGATACTTGTCAATTCGTTTTCCAGATTTTCGAGCGTCATATTAAGACAAAATTAAATTTATTGATGCGCCTAAATGTAGTAATTCTTTAGAAATAAAAGAGAAATTTGTGTTTTGTGCTTTTTATAAAATCATTGACTTTTTTGGATTTATGATGGGTTAAAATTGGAAACATAATTGAGTTCCATTTTATTTATTTTTTGTCTATTACTTTTGTAATTCGTTAAATATACAATGTCTCTCTTAGTAAACGATCGAACAGAACATCTGAAATTTCGCTATGCGGTGTATATGGTGATTCCATTTGTGCTATTGTTGTGGACAATTAAGGCAGTTGAACTGGCAACAGGGATTAGTCTGGCGAAATTAGGTATTTTGCCCAGAACGCTGAAAGGAGCCATTGGGATTATTACAGGTCCATTGATTCATGGAGACCTTTTTCACCTTATCTCCAACACATTACCGATTCTCTTTCTGGGCGTTTTGCTGTTCTATTTTTATCATCGGATTGCGCTTGAAATTTTTGTGTGGATCTACCTGGTGACTGGATTCTGGACATGGTTGTTTGCCCGGAGTGCCTACCATATCGGGGCTAGCGGAGTAGTTTATGGGATAGCGGCATTTTTATTTTTCAGTGGAATTTTGCGAAAAAGCAGACCTTTAATGACTGTGTCTGGTATTATCATCTTTCTTTATGGCGGTTTGATTTACGGGGTATTTCCAGCAATGGTGGAGTTTGATGTGAGCTGGGAGTCTCATCTGATGGGAGCGATCGTTGGCGTATTACTGGCTATAGTATTTCGAAAAGCAAAAATTGATTTCACTCAGGATATCCTGGAAGAAAAAGCTGAGGATGAAAATGAACCGGATATTTTTAACCATACCGGAAGTACGAATGACATCGAGATTCGCTATGAATATAAGCCAAGAGATCCAGATAAGCCTTAGGTGAAGAATGGTTTTTGTTTTTGTATTGTCAATCGCGTTTATTACATTCTTTAAAAACAAACTGATTATATCGAAATTATAGGCATTCATTCTTGGGATTTCGACGTATTGGCCAATCTATTAGTTAATTGCATTTTATCTTTACAATCTTTCTTTATCTTTGCGGCCGAATAATTAAAAATTAAAACTGTGAAGAATAATTTATCTATTGTATTAAATGTTGTTTTGGCGGTAGCTGTCGTAGTACTCTATGTTCTACATTTCAGTGGCAAATCAACATCATCTGAAGGTGGAGACTCTGTAAGCGGAGCAATGAATCCATCAAATTTATCAATTGCCTATGTCAATTCGGATTCACTTTTAAAAAACTACGATTTTTTCAAAGACCTTGAAAAGAAGTTAATTGAAAAAAGAGACAAGTTGAATGTGGAATATCAAAATCGAGCTGAAGGTTTGCAGAGAGAGATCAATAATTTTCAAAATACAGCTGGAAATATGACCATCAGTCAGGCAAAAGCGGTGGAAGAAGATCTTCGTAAAAAGCAACAAAATCTCATGATGTATCAGGAGCAACTTGGTCAACAATTGATGGGAGAAGAATCAAAAATGAATGCTCAGCTATACGATAAGGTTGCTGAATATTTACGTGATTTTGGTATGGATAAAAACCTTCAACTGGTGCTAACTTATACCAAAGGTAGTGGCGTTTTGTATGCCAATGACAGCCTTGATATCACAAAACACATCATTGTTGGTCTTAATGAAATATATAAAGCAGAGCAGAGTGGTGTTGGTGTAAAAGCCAAAGCTGACAGCACAAGCACAAAATAAGAATATTTAACATGTCTTGAAGCCTGGGTTTGCACAAATTCAGGCTTTTTTATTTCCCACTCCTGTAACTCACGTCACGCTGTTTAATTTTGTATTAAACAATTTTGTAATTCGAAATTGAATTAAAATATATGAATCAAGAGCAAAAGATCAATTCATGGTTGCGCATGTCCGTTTTTGGTAGTATTACGCTGGGATTAGCTCCTTTTTTTCCAGAGCCTCATATTTGGGGAAAAATTAGATGGATCATGGGTGGTGCTGTAGGGATGCAACCGTTGGATTGGTTTGATTTCCTGTTTCATGGTGCGCCCTGGTTTCTGATGATTGGCTTGACCATCTATAAAATAGTGTCAATTTATTCACCTCGAAAATAAACACTACACTAGAAGAGACAGGAATACGATGCAACTTATTCTGTCTATCGCTCAGATTTTTTACGCTCTTACTTGTCCGTCTCCCTTAATAATCCATTTATAGCTTGTCATTTCGTTTAAAGCCATTGGGCCTCTGGCATGAAGCTTTTGTGTGCTTATTCCTATTTCCGCTCCAAGTCCAAACTGAGCACCATCGGTAAAAGCTGTTGACACATTGGTATAAACAGCTGCCGCATCGACACTTTTAACAAACTGATCTATCATCGCTGGGTCTTCAGCAATAATGGCCTCACTATGCTTTGAGCTGTACTTACTGATATGATCTAAAGCCTGGTCAAGATTTTCTACTGTCTTGATCGCTAGTTTATAATCCAGAAATTCGGTTCCGAAATGTGTGGGTTTTGCTGCGTGCAAGAGCGAATCTGGATAATGCCCTTTTATGGATTTTAGGGCTTTTTCATCAGCATAAATAGCTACGTTGCTGTTGATCAATGGTTTCACAATATCCTTAAGTTCTGTTAATTTATCTTCATGTACAACCAGGCAGTCCAACGCATTGCAAACGCTCACCCGTCGTGTTTTGGCATTGTTTACGATTGCGATGCTTTTGTCCAGATTAGCGGACTTATCAACATAAGTATGTACAATACCCGCACCAGTTTCTATCACAGGGACTTTAGCATGATCGCGAACATAGTTGATTAGATTCTGGCTTCCACGAGGTATGATGATGTCAATATATCCTACGGCATTGAGCAATTCGGCAGTTGCCTCGCGATCAGTAGGGAGAAGGGCAATTATATTTTCACCCAGATTGTATTTGCGGATTACCTCTTTAATGATTTTGACAATCGCCAGGTTTGAGTATTCGGCATCACTTCCTCCTTTAAGAATGCAGGCATTTCCGGATTTTATACATAAAGAAAATACGTCGAAGGTAACATTAGGCCGTGCTTCATAAATAATAC
>JAHEMV010000502.1 GCA_024643455.1 Cytophagales bacterium | reverse complement strand
CAGGAGTATAATAAGATTAGTTTGCTGGATAGGAAAGGGGAAGTATTCATGGAAAAAGAACTTATTTCTTCTGGAGATCTTTATGTACAGTATTACAATTTCAGTACTGATAATCAAATTATTGCCATTGTTGATCGTGATCAGGAGTTTGCTTTTATCTACGACAGGGAGTTTGAACCGATCACCTTTGAGCCAGCAGAATGCAGTGAGCCCATTGGCCTGCTTTATTTGAGCCGTCAAAAGGAGTATCTTTTGTATAAATGTTTTAACAATAATTTTTCATTAGAATCTTTTAAGTAATTGAAAATCAAGCGTATTATGAAAGTCAATTATTTAGTTTTCCTTCTGCTAGTATCCACTTTTCAGAGTTTTGCCCAGCAATCGCCGAAGGACAATCATTACCTCTTTTCTCCATATCAAACAATTTCAACCCATATAAACAATCTGCAGGTAGATCATTATTATCCAGAAATAGCTGCTAAATCATTCAATCCTAAGCTGGTAAATGAAAAGGATGCCAAGGATCTCGCGATTCAGCTGATGCAGATTTACAAAGGAGGAGGATTAGTTTTTTCAATTGATGACGTTTCATCCAGTCCTGATTATGTTGATTCCTTGTCCGGTCGGAGTCGGTATATAGTCAGTAGCAAATACCCGCAAATCTATTTGGAGAAAGATGGACAATATTGGTATTACTCAAAGGAAACGATAGAAAATATATCAAAAATACATGAAGAAGTTTATCCTTTTGGTGTTGACAAACTTTTGGAACTATTGCCGAAAATGGGGACGACCAACTATTTTGGACTTCAGCTATGGCAATTTGTAGGCATCCTTTTGATCATTGTTATATCCCTGATCTTTCATAAAGTATTTACGCTTATCATCGAAAAAATAATCATAAGTTTTATGATTAAGCGCGGCTATCAAAAAGTAGCAGATAGTTATATGGGACCGATTGCGAGGCCACTGAGTATCCTGATCATTTTCCCAATATTGCTTTTACTCATACCAGTACTTCAGCTTCCAATTAAGGTGACCACCTATATATTAATTGCGTTGAAAGCCCTTTGGCCTGTTTTTGCGACGATTGTTTGCTATCGGATAGTTGATATTTTGGGTGTTTATATGATGAAGTTGGCGGACAGAACTGAGAGTACACTTGATGATCAGTTGGTACCATTGGTGCGAAAAGCCCTGAAAATCTTTGTGATCATTGTTGGAGTACTAGCGATTTTAGCCAATCTTGATATTGATATACTGCCTCTGCTTACCGGGTTATCAATTGGTGGATTAGCTTTTGCCTTGGCGGCACAGGATACGCTGAAAAACTTTTTTGGTTCTATCATGATTTTTGTGGATAAACCATTTCAAATCGGTGATTGGATTACATCCGGTGATATCGATGGCACGGTGGAAGAAGTGGGATTTAGAGCAACTCGCGTCAGAACATTCCGGAACTCAGTAACGTATGTTCCCAATGGAATTATTGCAGACAAGACGGTTGATAACCATGGATTGAGAAAATATCGTCGTTTTACTACTCAGATTTCCATCAATTATGACACACCAGCTGCCGTTGTCAATGTATTTGTAGAAGGTTTACGCGGGGTAGTAGAAAAACATCCACACACCTGGAAAGAAAATTATCATGTGTATTTGAACGATCTTGCAAATTCCTCATTGAACATAATGTTTTATATATTTTTTGAAGTTCCTACCTGGGGAGAGGAATTGAGATGCAGGCATGAGATATTGATAGAAATTATTCAGCTTGCGGAAAGTCTTGGTGTACACTTTGCTTTCCCAACCAGAACACTTCATATGGAAACATTCCCGGAGAAGAAAGGAAATTCTCCTGATTATGAAAAAAATCCATCCTTATTGAAAAAACAGTTACAATCCTTTCTTCATAAATCAAAGGATTGGGAAACTGAAGAATTGAAAAATTAAGATTTTTTAACATTCTATATAACATTTATTAACAAAATAAATGTTTCTATCTGCAACTTTTTTATATCCTTTGTCATCTATATAGTAAATCAGTGCAACTGACATGAAAAAAGAACTATTTTACTATTCCATCCTTGTGCTTTTCATAGCGGGGCTTTTATTCTCAGAAACAATTAGTTTCAATACTAAAAAAGAAAATGCTTCCAAAATCATCGAAATCACTTCATTCGACAAACTGGATATCGACCTGGCTTGTACATTTTATGTATCCATTGGAGATGAACAAAAAGTCGTTTTTGAGGGACCAGAGAAATATTTGGATTTACTGGAAACCCAAATGGAAAATGGCATTTTAAAAATTTCAAGTAAAAAAACAGGTTTTTTTGAAAATTTATTTGCCAATGAGACTAACAAGGAAACTTCGCTCAATGTCTATATCAAATTAACATCCGCAGATCAATTGATTGGACCTAGAAAAGGAAATCTCATTACCAATGAAGTTTCACTCTACCATGAAAAAGAAAGGAGTACACTATTCAACAAGAGTTTAAGTGGGCTACTCAGACTTTTCGGGACTCAGCTAGGCTACATCAGGACAATGTAGCATCTGCTTCTTTTTCGATATTTTCATGGATTAATATCCCTTTTACAATCAAAAACTGGGCAACTATGTATGTGGCCATGATCAGTAGCCTGGCCTGTACCAAAGGGTTAAGGAATTTATTAATCCCCAACATCGCATCGGACATGATAAATAATAGTGCGCCACTGTAAATAAAAATAAAACTTTTTTCCGTTGTTCTTCCTCTTCGTAGAAGAGCTGAAATTCCCATGGAAATAATAACAATTGTATAAATTATGACAGGAATCCGCATTTCACCTAATGAAGGGTATAGCATATAAATGAGTGCTCCTCCGATAAGCAATAGGAAAACGATACGTGTTTTAATATATGAACTATAACGAGGATCCTGTTCCTGATTTTTGGCAAACTGGTAAGCAATACTATACAGTATATGTGCGCAAAGGAAGGCCCCTAGTCCAAAAATGAAAAGTGAGTCAACCTTATTTTGAAGCATCAGTAATACATCTCCAAGCCATGAAAATACCAGGGCGCCGGTTATCAGCATTGATGTGTTGCTGGCTTTCCCACTCCTGCTGGCAAGGTAAAAAATAAGCAGTGTAATCATCAGTAGCGGTTTGGTGAGCATATCAAGCCATTCAATATGGATTACTTGTGTCAACAAATTGGCAATGGATATCACGTAAAATGAATACTGGGCAATTTTAGAAAAGGTAGGTTTATTCATAATTTTAAAAAATTAGTAACTGCCATGGTATTTTCTTAAAAACCATTCAGCGCTTACGAAGATAATTAAAATAAAAAATCCCCACTTCATATTGATAATCGCCAGGTATTTTTCTGAAGAATAAATTTTATTGGTTATTTGCTGATTGGAAAGATCTTCTTCCAGCTGATCGAGATGGTTTTTTTCATAAAATTTCCCTCCATTTTGAGCGGCAATATTTCTAAGTAGATTATGGTCTGCTGTCAATTTTGTCGTTTCGATTTGCAGATCTTTAACTGTAAATGTGCCGGAAACCTGTTCGCGTTTTTCATCAATAATAGATGAAGCCTGGTAGGAATAAATACCATTTTCCAAATCACTAATCCGATATTTGGAGTTTTTTTCACTGGTCACATAACTATATCCATGAGTGTTATTTTGCTCATCCGTTATCTTGAGATCAATTTTGTGCCCATAAGTTTGTTCGTAAATATCATTGTAAACTTCTGTTTCAAATATTACCGCTTCACTGTTCAGGTACTCATTTTTCGTAGGATAAACTTTAAATTTTCGTTTGTCTTCTTTTGTTGATAAAAACTGAATAACCTTCGAAATCATCTCGTCAAATGCTTTGTGTGATTGATTTGTGGCGTATTCCTGCAACCTCCAACTCCATATCCCTTCACCCAACAGCACAGCGCTGCTCCAGTCATTACTTTTTTGTATCAGGAGTAACGGCTTCTTGGTTGTTACTTTTCC
>JAHEMV010000059.1 GCA_024643455.1 Cytophagales bacterium | reverse complement strand
AGGCTTTGCACTATCTTGGAGAAATTACTGGCGAGATAACAACAGACGATCTATTGGGAAATATTTTTAGTAAGTTTTGTATCGGAAAGTAATTGTTCTGGTCAAGTCGAAAAATCCTCACTAATACTTTAGTTACTTTCTTTCATTTTGATATGCTTATTTAAAAAGCTTAAATAAAGAATCCACTTCATACCTGTTTTTAAAAAAAAGACAATATAATCAAATCAAATCCTTCCTCTTTTACCGAATTTTATCATTCTTCCACCAATTTATTTTTGGACCAAAAATAGATTTCAAGGAAAATATTTTAGAAATTGTAATACAAATAAGTCTTTTAGACTAACGATTTTTTTATTCCTGGCCAGATTATTTTTTAATGATGATATTTATAAATAATGATATTTAATATTTAACAAATTCCCTAACCCAAAAATGATGAAAACAACGAGACGAAACTTTATAAAAAAAAGTGGCCTGGCAATAGGCACCGCCACTTTGGCAAGTCAACTACCCTCCAATTTATTTGGTCTAGCGAAAAATGCCGTGGGCCCATTCGGATTTCAGGTCTGGACCATTAAAGAAAAGTTATTTGAAGATTTTGGTGGCACACTTAAAATGATGGCTGGTCTTGGATATAAGGAAGTAGAAATGTGCTCTCCTCTTGGATACTCCGATTCGGGATTTGATGTTCTAAATAATATGAGCGGCACGGAAATGAGAAAGATCATTGAAGACGCAGGATTAAAATGCCGAAGTTCTCACTATACGATGGGTGAATTACGTGAAAGCATGGACAATAGAATAGAATGGTCCAAGCAGATGGGAATTTCACAAATTGTTTGCTCAAGTTTCTGGCTGCCAGAAGATGCTTCTATTGGCGATTATCGAAAGGCTGCACAGGAATTAAATGTTTTGGCTGAAAAAACAAAAGCCGCTGGTATTCAAATGGGATTTCACAATCATCACATGGAGTTTGAAAAGCGAGGCAATGAACTAATTTATGATGCTTTAATGGAAGAATTAGATCCTGAATTAGTGAAAATGCAATTCCAGGTCGCCGTTATAAGTATCGGCTATAAAGCTGCAGATTACTTCAGAAAATATCCAGGTCGTTTTATTTCTGCTCACCTTGCGGACTGGTCACCAGAAAAAGATAAAAACGTCTCAATAGGTGAGGGAATTGTTGACTGGAAAGATTTTTTTGAAGCTGCAAAAATTGGTGGAGTTAAAAACTTTTTTGTTGAAATGGACCCCGACACTTTTAAGCCTAGCGCAAAATATTTAGCTAAATTGTAATATTAATTCACTTACAATTAAAAAAAAGCACGATCCAAATAGATCGTGCTTTTTTTAGTCTACCATACATGATCATTAAGATTTAAAACTTCTGAGTTGATAGGTAAACTTGAGCATGAAATATTGCTTCAGAACCTGGCTTCTCACCTCCTCGATATAGCTTGCTGTAATATTCTGTGTAAAACTTTGGTTCTGGTTAAGTAAATCAAATACGGATAATTCCAATTCACCCAAATCATTTTTCAGGAATTTTTTAGCTAAGCTCATATTCCATAATATATAATTGGAATTAAACTCTTCAGAAAAACCATTGTAGTTTTCGAAATAGATATCATTTCGAAAAACAATGCCTTTCCAAAACATCAAATTCATCTTTCCTCCCACTGTCTGGATCATATACTTACTATTGGAGTTAGATTTTGCCTGTATTGAATTGGTTACAGTATTGGCACTTACGTTGTAGTAGGTATTAAAATCAACACTTTTACTTATGTTGCTTACCAGAGAAAGCTTAAGATCAACAGAATACGTATTTGAAATATTGGAAAGACCATCAGTTTTTCCAGGACGCCGTACATATCCTATTCCAATTGTTGAGTTCAAGTTTGATTTGATTTTAGAAATTAGCTTACTGTACGTGGTGCTATTCATTATATTCCAATATCCATTGAGGTTGATAGGCGCCGATATTTGGGTGCCTTTCTGAACGACAATACCACCATTGTAAACTGAATCTTTTGCGGCAAATTCTGAGGCATTGGTGATGTAGTTACTCGTCGTTTGGATACGCGTAAAATTCCCCAGCGAAGTATTTTTATCCGTATTGAATTTGTCAGTTCGCATCATCAACGAATGAGAATAGCTTTGGTCAAGATTAGGATTTCCCAATGAAATAAACAGTGGATTGCTATTGTCAATTACATTTTGCAACTGGCTGACGGATGGTTCATTGGTGGAAGTAGCGTAGCGTAAAAACATATTCGCGCCTCCTTTAAGCTCGATTCTGCCCATGACTGTAGGAAGAATACTGTTGAAACTTTTATGATAATTCCCCATTTCCGGAAATACCTGCTCGTTGTTTAAGGTTGCATGCTGATACGATACGCCGATATTATAAAACTTTCCAAAACTCCTATTACTCAACATTATGGTTGGCAAATGTGTGGTATATCCGCTGTTGAAGGTATTGGACAGATCAGAATTAAACACTTTGTCCTGAGTCTCGGAATTTACAATATAGGTTTCCTTATCGGAATCCCGATTGTTGTAGCTCAATCTATAACTAGCTGATAATTGACCATTATTCCCTACAGGTTCTGAATAGGTTATCGTGGTGGACAGTGTATTATTGTTTTCGTTGGTCAGATATTGGGTCACCGAATCAACGTTTAAATCTTCATAATAATTTTTCCGGTCTGTATTATTCAACCTGGAATCAACATTGAAAGCAATCGAACGGCCTATTTTTTCAAACTTATGTTGAAACATCAGGCTATTATTCATGTTATAGGCTTTATTGCCACTCTTATATGTATTTTCCGTCTGATTAATCATCTCACCTAAGGAATTGGTCGTCTTTCCAATGGTATAGTCTAAACTATTATTATCCTGATAGCTCAACGAAGGAATATATATCAGTTTGTTATTATCATTGATATTGTACGTGATTCTCATATTGAGTCTATGGTTCAGATTGTCACCATTTGATTCCTGAGTCTCCTGATAATACTGACTACCGTCTTCACGGAACGTCTCCCTGTTGGATGATTGATCATTTGTATTATTTGAGTTATTGAAGAAGTAACTCCCTTCAATTGTTGCTTTCTTCCCGATGTTGTCAGAATAATTAAGTCCTATAGAATTGGTGTTGGTGATTCCACTTTCTGAACTGGTCATAAAATTATTATTTCCACCGCCGCCGGGACCACCTGGGCCACCTGGTCTGAATCCTCCCCTGCCTCCTCCGGCACCGCTGATCCCTGCCAGGTCTTCATTGCTGAAGTTCTGCTGATTGATATTGTTGGTCATGCCCAACAACGTCAATTGTCTGCCATTTTTGAGGCTGTTCAGGTTAAAGCCTCCCGAATAACGATCATCCGTTCCGTAACCGCCATAAAACTTTCCAAAAAGTCCATTTCGCTTATTTTCCTTGGTAACTACGTTCATGGTTTTTGTGGTATTTCCATCATCAAAACCTGTAAATTGAGAACGCTCACTTTTCTGATCAAAAACTTCCACTTTATTCACAACTTCTGCTGGAATGGTATTGAGTGAAAGCAATGGATCCTGCCCAAAAAAGCGCTTACCATCCATTAATACCTGCTCTATCTTTTCTCCATTGGCCGATACACCACTATTATCCACAACAATCCCGGGCATTTTACTGATCAGATCGGTTGTACTGGCATCAGGATTCACTTTAAATGCATCTGCATTGTACATCACGGTATCTCCCTTCATTTCAACGGGTATGGCCTCTCCGACAACTTCAACATTCTCCAATAACTTTGTATCCTCAGTGATAGCGATACTACCAAAATTGAAGTTGTCTGTTGTGATGCGAAGTAGCTTCGAATAGGATTTATACCCAAGATAATCTATACGCAGGCGATAAAAAGCTTTTTCAACCTTATCAATTTTAAAGACTCCTTTTTCATCAGTCAGCCCAAAACGTGAAAGCGTCGAATCTTTTACATTGACCAATAAAACCGTTACACCGGGAATTGCAGAAGCATCATCATTATCGACAACACTCCCATGCACAGTTAGATATTCCTGCGCTATTACCTTTTGACTGAAAAATAGAATCAGCCCTAGAAAGAGTACTTTTTTCATTGCGGAATATCATTAGGAGGATTACCACCGTTACCTTGAGGTGGAGGAGGAAATTCACCATTCCCTTGAGGCCTGTTTGCTCTTTGGTTCCTTCGCTCTTCAACTACATTCAGGTATGTCGTGTATTGATTATCATTTAGCACATCCCGAACAAGACCATCCCGTTCTTTACGAAGAGCTTCCATTTTTGGACGCATAGCCTGAAAGTCCCTGGTCTGCATCATTTCCTCTCGAATTTCTTTAAATGAAAGTGCGAATTCATCGAAAATTCCATCCATAAGCAACTTCTGATCATCGGTAAGATCGGTGAGCGCTTTGAAAATATTTTGTTTCTCCCTTTTGATCATTTCATCCGGATCAAAACCACCGGGACCACCCGGAGGGCCCTGAGCAAGAAGAGGAATAAGGCCTGATCCCAGAGAAAACACAAAAACCAATACCAGGTTACTAATCGTTTTCATAATACTATCACATTTTAGTTTTATTAATTTCAAAATTAATGGATCGGATCGAAAGCACATTTTATTTTCAACCAATGACTTAGTTTTCCAATCATATGATCAACTAAACTCAACGACCTAATATTTATAGGAGGAACTATCGAACAATTGAGCAAAGGATATAGCAGAATTCCAATGGAAATCCGTCAATGATCATTAAATAATTAGGATCTAAAAATTGATTGAATCTGAAGAATGCGTTAGTTTAAAAGTATATTTATTCAGAAAACTCTACTTATAAAATGAATAAAAAAGAATGCCCATCATGTGCAATGATGATTGATGAGGATTGCATTGAATGTCCGATTTGCAGGTACGAATTCCCTCAAACCAGTAAAAGAAATAAATGGATTGCCATTTTGATGATTATATTAATGCTTGCCTACTTAATTGTATTTCTTACGTGATTCCACCTTCTGCAATTCACGTTCGATGATCAACTCGGCCAATCGAAACGAAGGATTTTGATGTGTAAAGGCTTCCTGAGCTTTTGTTTCGTTGATATCAATCCGATAAAGCAGGTTCAAAAACTGTTGAAAATCATGATCCATTATCAATTGAATTTCATCCGCTAACCACAACTTAAGTTTCTCCAAATCTGAAACACGAGGATTTGGTTTCACTTCGAGTGCGAGGTCCTTTAGAATGAGTTGTTGAATTTGAACCAGGTCATTTGTCATTTTTTATTGCTTTTATTCCTTTAATAAACCAATTTTTATTTCAAAATCAGCTTACGCAATCCTGGGACTACGGCCAACAATACGCCATGATCTCCTTGCTCTAAAAATGCCATTTTTTCCATGAGTTGACTAATTTCTTCCTGCGTTACACTACTTTTATTGGAAAGTTTTTCCAGTGCTGCATGGGAGACCAGAGAGAAATCGGCAGAAATATGTTCAATTTCCATCAGTTTTTCAGACTCCCCGATAAACGACATGAGGCGTTCATTGTTTTCACTCCAAATCTCTAGCTGATTCATTATTTCTGTTTTGTTCTTCACTCCCGTAGAGTCAGCAATAAACGCATCGACCATAATATTGAACTCCCTTGCCTCCATGCTTTCAGGTCTGGCTGCATCTACTACTCTATCCAAAGGCATATCTGGCAGATAAAGTTCATCCATCCCCAAAATACCTGCTAATCGATTGTAATATTTAACCTCTTCCAAATTGTCCACCAGAGTTTTTAATGCTTCAAAACCTGCAGGTTCAATGAGCCTATGTAGCATCGATTCATAATATGTTTCATGCCTGGAACCTTGCTCCGTAAGTTGTTTAGAGATTAATTCCAATCTTCGATACATATCCTCCAAGTCATTTGTCAATTCCTGTGGGGACCACAATTTTTCGGCAATAGCTGCAGCGCGTGGCCACAATCTCGATTCTGCATTTTCAGCACTTACCACTTCTGACCATAAAGCGGCTTCACCTCCAATTATTCTTGTTTTTTCATCTTCAGTCAGTGGTTTCACAATCTCTATTTTTGGCATCAGTGTTCCAGATCGGTCTGACCCGCCACTTTGAACTCCAGAAGTATTAAATTTCAATAAACCAAAAGCAAGTTTACCATTGATGCTATCACCAACAAACGCAGCATTGTAGCTTAATTCACCCATTGGTGAATTTAAATTGAATGTAATTTGATTGTCTTTTATCATTCCATTTTTAAATACCATCCGCTGATCCATCATGGCAAAAAAACCAAAAACGTTACTCGAATCCCGATCGAATACCACAAGCTGACTAGTCATCTTATTACCAGCAAAATCCATAGTCATATCGTACATTTTCCAGTAGCCGGTATCCGGTATGATATCCACGGCTCCGGGAAGGACTAAAGGATCGATCTGATAATGCTTGTCAGCATGCAACTTGAGATCCAGATAATAACCGGAAGATAAAATTGCCGTTCCTCCATGCTGAACTGCCTCAAATAATGATTTATGACTTTTCCAGGATTGAATAATGATATCATTTCCGAGATCCGGATGTAAAATCTCTTCCCATCCAATCATTCGTTTTCCATGTTTTTGCAGAATCTCGTGTACTCGTTTATTGAAATATGCCTGAAAATCATGACCATCCTTTAAATTATTCTCTTTCATAAATTCCTGATCTGAGGAACTCTTGTTCCAATAGTCCGGATTGACTTCATCACCCCCAATGTGCAGGTATTGATCAGGGAACAGTGCTCCCATTTCTCCTATTAATTTGTCTAAAAAGAGGTAAACTTCTTCTTTGGCAGGATCCAATGGTGGAGGAAACAGCTCTCCTTGTTGTGCTCCGAATTTAAGCGGATAGGAAACGGTACTCAATTCAGGATAGGCAATTTGCCAGCTTTCGGTATGTCCCGGCACGTCAAATTCGGGCACAACCCTTATTCCCCGTTCGGCAGCATAGCGAATCACTTCTCCAATTTCAGATTGGGTATAATACTTACCGTTTGAGCCAACTTCATGTAAACGAGGATATACTTTACTTTCTACACGAAATCCCTGATCATCGGATAAATGCCAATGAAATACATTCATCTTGACTGTAGCCATCGCATCCAATGTTCGCAATACTACATCTTTGGGCATCCAATGTCGCGAAACATCGAGCATCAGCCCTCTCCAACGAAACCGGGGTTTATCATAAATTTCAACCGCAGGAATCACATCGTTTCCATTCTCCGTTTTAACCAGTTGTACTAGTGTTTCCAAACCCCGAATAATACCATAAGGAGAGAGGGCCTGAAGTGAAATCGTTTTGCTGTTAATATTTAAAGTATAGGATTCATCTTCATTTGGTAAAGGCACAGCATATTGCTGGTCAGATTGGCAATCGATGATAAACTCCAGCCCACTTTCACGAATAACTTCCTCTCCTGCTTTTTTATTTAACCTGGATATGAATCTTTCCATGGATTTTTCGATAAGCTCATTTTTAACATTAGCGTATCGAATTTTAAGCCCTTTAGACAAATCAATTTGGCCGCTTTTCAATTCAAGTTTAGACGGTAACGGCATAAGGCGTATCGCAGCTCTGTCATCGTTGCTGATTAATGGGGGTTGATAAATCACCAGCCTATAGTAAGCATATCCACCGATCAATAATAACACCACAAAACCCAACAGACCCAGAAGAATTTTCTTTATCATCGTAATCTTTTTTAGCTATTTAAACTCCCTGATTCCTTTTTGAAAATCCAAAAGCAAAGACTTCCCATTAAATTCAAATATTAAATTTTCGGGTTTCTTTTTAGCAAGAATATAGGGTGATTCATAGCGATCGTAGTTGGTATCAACAATTTCTCCATTCAAAGAAAAGTTACCATCAAAGACTAAATTGTAATCCATTCCATTGGACTTATAATCTAATTCAAGATTCCCTTGGTCAAAGTTCAGCTTGTTGTGTTGAATCCTATGACAAAATGCCTCAAAAGTTCCATCCTGTATTTTTGATCCGGCTTCTATAATCCAAAACACTTGCTTTCCATCCTGAATCAGGTCGTCTTTTGTGTTTGACCTGAATTTTGTTGGATTGGCAGTAATAATTGCACAATAAGCATCTCCTTTCTTCCCGAGAGCATATTGTTCATTAATTATCACGGAATCAAATTGTTCGCTTGGATAATAAGCATGCGTGTAATCCAAAAGTGCAAACTCCATCATTCCTTTTTTATCCGGGATGTTATAAATTGAAAGACTCACATTTCCATCCTGGGCCACATGAGGCATATGTCCATAACCAGCCCAGTAATTAGGCGATTGCTTTTCTACTCCCTCCTCAACCGCCGGATGGGTATGAAATATGCTAAATGAATTACCCAGGTTCATCCCGGAGACATGCTGCTGATCACCATATGATCCGGGATGATAATTCTGAACGGAATAAAGCGAATAGTCTTTTGTTTTGTACGTGTAGGTATTCCCTTTCTGTATAGCTACCCCATCAGTCTGAGGTTTGATCGCCTTTGAAATTGTTGACTCCAGGTGAAGCCATTTTATCAGTGTGAAATCAATTATTTTCAAGTCCTTGACAAATTCATTGCTAAACATCCTGTTTTTGCGAATAAATTCCATTGTGTTATGGATCACTTCCGGATTTGTGAACGATTCCATTCCTAGTTGCATCATCATGGATCGATTATCTAAGCCGTCAAACCCTTCAACACCCAATTCTGGCAAATCCAGTCCGTTATGTTGCTTTATGACCACATTAGTCGTATCAAGGGCAATTTCCTTTAAAACTGGTGGAAGGTCATACTTTTTAGTAGTCATCATTCCATACATTATACCCGGATTGATCTTTTCACCTGTTCCCCAATAATAATTTGTCAGTCCACCAAGGGTATGGTTTGTCCCTCCTTTTCGATTGCCTTCATAGGCACGACCACTCACTGAAATAAACATCCTATTCGTACTTTGAGCTGCCACATCGTAAAAGAGCAGATCCATGATAATTTTCATTCTTTGGCTCAGGTCACTATCACTGGAAAAATCAATCACGTTGATCATAGCGCCAATATCCTCTTTGTAATAAACGTTAGAAAAAAACTCTGTAAATCCATAGTCCCACCGCATTTCCATCCAATCTTCAATTCTTTTTTTAGCCTTTTCCATATGCGCTTTACCAGTTAATCCGCTATTGCCAAATACTTGTTCCGGATATTTCTGTCCAATCAGATATTCTGCCGAAGCAAACAGAATTTGATGATTTTCACTCCAATAGCACATAGAGTTCCCTTCTGGCTCGTCCCACCAATATCTGAATCCAAAAAGTGTACGCTCTATTTTTTCTAGTCTTGCTTGAGGAATTTGATCTTCAAATTCATATAAAATGCGGATCAGGTTGACCAGGCGAAAGTCAGAACAATCGTATTCATTTTGAATATAGGTTAGGGTACCATCCAATTCGGACCAATCAATATTTTCATTTCCATTTACCAGCTCGAAATAGATTTGATCCTGTCTGACTTCCAGCTTTTCAGTCGGTCTTATTTGATAAACAGTATATTTTGAAATTCTTATCCAATCAAAGATTGTAATAGTAACGATCAATATAATTAGAATACCAAGGAGATATAGTGCAATCCTTTTGCGATTATTTTTTGATTTTCCCATCCTGAATCTTATACAAAAAATACATCCATCATGACTATCGATTTCGTGAAAAATAAACGCTTTTAACCACAAAATTTTGATAAAGTGTAAATCTATTGATTAGCTGCTCCTGGTGTTGGCGTATTAAACTTAATCCAGTTTGGCCCGCCATCTGTACTTCGACCTTCAGAAATGTCAGGACTTTGCACATCAAAAGTATGGCTATCAATCAATCTGCCATCTTTGTAGTATAGGCTCACGATCTCTCCACTTGCACTCAATTTGAATTTGAGGTGATTGGGCCCTTGCGAGGTAGTCCCGTCAGCCCAGAAAAGAAGATACCCGCCGGGCTGAATAGTTGTTTTATCAGGTGCATCCCTTGGAATACGATCGTCGAATGGGTTTTCTGAATCACTAAAATAAAACCTCCCCATATCTACGGCCGTAGAACCAGCGTTGTAGACTTCAATCCAGTCATCATATTCCCCAACAGTATCAGGATCTGCAATAGTACTCAAGTTACTCGCCATGATTTCGTTGATCACTAGATTTGGCACGTCACCAGATGTTAGCGTCATTTTATAAGGATGAATCAAACCATCCTCAGGCAAATAAACTTCATTTCCTGTGATATCAGTAAGTTTGAAATAATAAAGCAAATCATTCTCAGCGGAAATTGCAGGGACTGTACCCGCATACGTTATTTTGTCCGGCGAAGTCATTCCAACTGATTCGAAGGCTCCTCCTTCTAAAGCATAAAAAATTTCTATGGATGAAACATTGTTCCCGTCAGAAATTTCTAATGTGAATAGAATATCCTCTCCAACAAGTGGTATTTCCGGGGTATAATTGTACGATTTAAAAAATGAAACCGGACCCGAACCATTTGTTTTATTTTGTGTGGAAAATCCAGTAACCTGCCATGTGCCGCTACCATCCGGGAATCGCGCATAAGTCTGACTGTTTTCCATTGCAGGGAAAACGACATGATCAATCATTTTACCATCAGGCCGTTGAAGTGTGACGCTTTCACCAAGAGAAGTCAGTTTAAATGGAAGGTTCAATCCAGTGCCCTGATCATCGCAATTCAAAATCAAAAATTCACCAGGTCCCATTTTATGTCCTGAAGGCAAAGTATATTTATTTGCTTCTTCATCAAAAACAATAAATCCAGTCAGGTCCACGGTAGTATCTCCGTAATTGTACAATTCAATCCAATCTGGATTTCCTGTTGAATTAATTTCGTTAAAAGCAACTGATTCCGGAATCGGATTTTCTGGTATCGGCTTAGGTTCGTCTTTAGAACAACCTGTAATTGTTAAAAAAAACAACACAAAAAATAAGTAGTAATTCAAATCCCTTCTGCTCATGTCTTATTTGTTTTAAAAAATCATAATTGGCAATTCCTCAATACATGGTATCATTAACAATCAGTAAATAACGCCAATGGTGCAAAAATAATAAAATTAAAATAACAAATTATTAGGCTATCATGGATGATTAAGTTGATATTCCTGCCTTTGATATAATGATAAAAGTTTAACTTTCGCTTTTTTTTACACACTTTTGTAAGCAATATGAAAACGATATTTGCTTACATTCTCACTTCCATATATTTAGTATCTTTTGGAATTCTGATCGTGGTTTTTCATCCAATTCAGATGATCTGCTGGAATATTTTTGGTTATAAGGCACAAAAACGAGCTGTAGAAATGCTCAATTTTCTACTCATGAAAAGTCTGATCATACTAGGATGCCGCGTCCGGTTTAAAGGGCTTGAGAAGATTCCTCAAAACCAGCCTTTAATTATTGTATCCAACCATCAAAGTCAATATGATATCCCTCCTGTTGTTTGGGGTTTTCGAAAATGTTATCCAAAATTCATTTCCAAAATAGAACTCGGTAAGGGCATTCCCAGTATCTCATACAACCTTAGAAAAGGTGGTTCAGCATTGATCGATCGATCCAACAAAGGTCAGGCCATTAAAGAAATTATAAAACTAGGACGACAAATTGAAGAACATAATTACTCAGCATGCATTTTCCCCGAAGGGACCAGGAGTAAGGATGGAAAAGTTAGAACTTTTAAGGTCGGAGGATTGGGAACACTACTCAAAACTGCACCCTCTGCAGCGATCATTCCATTTGCTGTTGACAAAAATTATCTATTACAAAAAATGCCCATGGGTATTGGATTAAAATTGACCTATACAATTTTAGACCCGATAGATCGGACTGACAAAACAGCTGAAGAAATCACAGAATTGTGCGAATTGGCGATTAAAAAAGAATTGGGTCAGGGTTAAAGATTCAATATATATGAAACACAATCAATTTTTTCGAAAGTCAAATGCCATAAAATTCCTTTTTTTTCTCCTTACTATTTCATGGAATTTTCCCGTTTTCGGTCAACAAATTGAAGAACTCAATACCGGATGGTATTGTAAAAACATTGAAGAAGTTCCACTATCTGGCAATGAACTTACTTCTGTTGAAAATGTTGATTTTTCGACCTGGCTTCCTGCAACTGTCCCTGGCACGGTACTGACTTCATTGCTAAATAATGGAAAAATTCCAGACCCATTTTATGGAATGAACAATGAGGACATCCCGGATATTTACGGAACCGGGAGGGACCATTATACCTATTGGTTTTATAATGAAATTGATGTCAAATCCATAAAGGATGATCAGTTCTGGCTAATCTTTAGAGGGATCAATTATGCTTGTGATATATTTCTAAATGGGAAAAAAATAAATCCAAAAACTCATTACGGTATGTTCCTGAGGCAGAAATACAATATAACCTCGGGTCTTTTGGAAGGCAAGAATAAATTAGCTGTATTGGTTTATCCTCCTGATCCGGTGGGCAATCCAAACGGTGGACAGGGCGGCGATGGAGAAATCGCCAAAAATGTCATGCATCAATATGTAGCTGGATGGGACTGGATACAACCTGTTCGCGACAGAAATACTGGAATTTGGGACAAGGTATTTATTGAAAGAACCGGCGAAGTAGATATTAAAAATACGCATGTGATCACTAGAGTTCCAGGGAAAAGAATTCCAAAAGGAGATCAAGCCCCTGCTAAAATTCTGATCTCAACAGAATTGATAAATACCGGCAACAGGGCCATCCAGGGACAGCTGATATTCCATCTGGAAGGGAAAGAAGTCATAGAAAGTATCACCCTCCTGCCAAATTCGCTTACCACTTCCAAAACACAGGAAATCACGATTCAAAATCCAAATTTATGGTGGCCTAATGGTTATGGAGATCAAACGCTATATGATCTTGAAATTCAATTTTTATCAAAAAAAACCATCTCTGACACCGAAAAAGTTCGATTTGGTGTTCGAGAAATTCAGACAAGTTGGAATCCATTTACAAAAAGCCGGGAGATTCAAGTGAATGGACAGAAAATATTTATAAAAGGTGGAAACTGGATCATATCGGATGCCATGCTCCGCTTTTCCAAAAAACGATATGATGCTGAAATTCGGATGCACAAGGATATGAATCTGAATACAATACGGATTTGGGGTGGAGCCATTACAGAACGACCTGAATTTTACGAAGCATGTGATAAATATGGCTTATTGGTAATGCAGGACCTATGGATTTCTGGTGATTGCAACGGAAGGTGGCTTGACCCAAAGAAAAAAGATGATCAATGGACCAGAAGAGCTTATCCCAACGATCCCAATTTGTTCTTATCATCAGCAGCAGATCAGATCAAGATGTTACGCAATCATCCTTCGTTAGCATTTTGGTGCGGAGGTAATGAACTAGGCCCTCCGGAAAACATTCTTATCCCACTAAAAGACTCCCTTGCTACCTTAGATGGAACCCGTTGGTTCGCTGATTATTCTACATCTGACAGTCTTTCATTTAACTCACTAGGAGGAAATGGCGATGGGCCTTATGGGATTCAACAGATTTCAACCTTTTTTGAGCATCATACTTTCCCTTTCAACTCTGAAGTAGGATCTATTGGATTACCAGATTATGAAGGCTTACATCGGTATTTACCAGATAGCGTAATGATCATTCCCGGTCAATATCACGCCGCCGAACTAGCAGGCGATCAACGGCAAAGTACTATTCATCCCCAATGGCGGTATCATAAATATTTGCCTTACGGCGATTTTATTTCAAAATATGGCGAAACCGAAGATATACAAGACTATGCATTTAAAGCCCAGTTAGTAAACTACGATCAATATCGCGGTTTAATTGAAGGATTTTCATCGCACATGTGGGAATGGTATACCGGTGTAATCATCTGGAAAACACAAAATCCATGGACTTCCATGCGAGGTCAGATGTACGATTATTACCTCGATCAAAATGCGGGATTGTATGGACTAAGGCATGGGAGCGAACAACTTCATGTTTTATTGGATCCGGTCAAAAACCAGGTAATGATTGCAAACAATACGTTTAAAAATCAAAATGACTTAATGCTCGAAGTTGACATATTTGATATGGCGGGCAATAAAACCTTGATCTACCAGGAAATCGTTTCAATCATTCCTACTACATCCAAACGATATGGCTCGATCGGGAGAAGGTTGACAGAAGCAACAAAAGAAGATGGCGCCTTTGTGCAAATGAAATTATATGATCAATACAAAAACCTTATCGATGAAAATTTTTATTGGCTTCCCAATGAACAGGGGGAATATTCAGGACTTCAAAAAATGAAAAATATCCAATTGGAGGTCAGTGCTACGCAAGTAGATCAGGATAGGATCGAAGTGAAATTAATCAATCCCCATCCAGACAATCCCATTTCTTTTTTCAACCGAATTTCCGTAATCGATTCCAAAACTAAACAAAGAGTATTGCCCGTCTTTTACTCCGATAATTATATCACAGTCGAACCAAATGGTGAGAAGTCAATCACGATCGATAATTGTGCTCCGCATGAAATTTCAGGATTAAAAATAAATGTGCAGGGCTGGAATATGAAACCTTTGGAGGTTGAAATAAAACAGAACTAGGGAACAATTTCCCCATCGCAAATAGTTAAACCAGATTTTTTTAGTGCATTTTATTCATTTCTAAGATGAAACTTTTTAACTAAAATCATCTTATCCTTATTCATGCTTGCAAGGAAAAAAATCTTCCAAATAGGCTAGGGCTTCCACTTTTTTTCAGGATATTCACAATATAATTTATCAAACAAAAAAAATAGCTAATCATGAAAAAAATAGTGTTTTACTCTATCCTAATGTTGATTTATTCGATGTCTTATGGCCAAAATAAATTGACCAACATGGAAAAAATGGAAGGATATCAATTACTCTTTGATGGCAACAACCTCGATGGTTGGGTTGGAAATAAAACATCCTACATAGTCGAAGACGGTAACATCGTTATCTATCCTGAAAAAGGAGGAAGCGGCAACCTGATGACCGAAAAAGAATATGCCAACTTTAGTTTTCGTTTCGAATTTCAGCTAACTCCTGGCGGAAACAACGGACT
>JAHEMV010000058.1 GCA_024643455.1 Cytophagales bacterium | reverse complement strand
CGTAAATAATATGATTTATTTCGGTGTATTTAATGGAGAACTGGTCGCTATAAATACAAATACTAAGCAGGAGCAATGGAGATTCCGGACTGATGAGGCAAAAGAAGATAAAATGAAGGTTCTAAATGGTGATGGAACGTTTAATGGGCAAAAGGTATTTGCGGACTTTAACTCGGAGAAAATGCCAGAAATTATGGAAATGCTTTTTTCGGTAGGCGCAATACTTTCTACACCAACTCCATATGAAAACACATTGATTTTCGGAACTGCCAATGGGTATATCTATTCGATTTATTAAGCATAGATTAGTTCAAGAAGACCGAAAAAAGACCCCAAATTCCATGATTTCATTTTTAAAAAAAGTAAACAAGTCACTTTTCGATTCATATCCCCGCCTATGGAAAATATATTTTTCCTGAAAATGTTGATACGTATATTCATTAAAAATTACCATTTTTAAAAGATACGATTAGAACTCAAACCAGGAAATCACAATCGGCGAGTCTGTAGAAACATAAAAAACTAGATAAAAGGACATTGGGAAAATTAAAATTAGTTATCCAAAAATGTTTGTTTATTTATCCTATAATAAATTGAGTCATGATTAAACATTTCATTTCCATTACTATTCGAAGTCTCTATAGAAATAAGACTTATACACTAATAAACATTATTGGATTAGCTATAGGAATGGCCTGTACGCTTTTAATATTCTTATGGGTAAAAGATGAAGTGAGTTTTGACAAATTTCATACGAACTATGAACAGATATTCCGGGTAGTTGAAAATCAATATTATGCAGCTAATGAGGTATTCCCTGTTGCAGTTACACCCTCTCCTTTGGCACAATCTCTAAAAGATAATTATTCTGAAATAATTAATACAACACGGTATACCAATAGGCCTTGGGTAATAGAAAAGGATGATAAAGCATTCTCTGAAGAAGTCGCCTTTGTAGATTCAGGATTTTTCAATCTATTTACAGTCAACTATTTAGAAGGAAATCCAAATATAGCATTCAGCAATAACCTTTCCATTGTATTAACAAAAAAAACGGCAGAAAAATACTTTGATGGAGAATCTCCTCTTGGCAAAATAATTAGGGTAAATAATTTTGATTATAATGTATCTGCAGTTATTGAAGAATTTCCTGAAAACTCCCATATTAATTTCGATGTTTTAATCCCTTTTGAAAATCTGAAAAACGAAGGTCAGGATTTGGATCAATGGGGCACCAACTGGATTTATACATATGTTCAGACGATTCCTAATCTGGATTTAGATGCCTTCAATAGAAAAATCAAAAATGTTATTAAAACCAATAATGAAGACTCTTCTACTGAAATCTATTTGCAACCTTTAAAAAAAATTCACTTATTTTCTGCAGGGAAGTACACGGCAGACATTGGGGGTCAGGGAGACATTCAAATTATTAATATTTTTATTGTCATTGGAATATTCGTGCTCCTTATTGCCTGCATAAATTATATGAACCTGAGTACTGCTAAATCAATTAACCGGGCGCATGAGATATCGATCAAAAAAGTAGTCGGCGCCAAAAAATCTCAAATTATTTCCCAGTTTTTAAGTGAATCTATTTTCGTAAGTGCCATAGCGTATTTTATAGCCCTTTCCCTTTCCTCTTGGTTTTTGCCTTTATTTAATGATCTAAGCGGCAAGAATCTGGTAATTCCTTTTCATTTAAGTAGTTTTATTTGGATTTCTGTTGGATTTGTTTTGATAATCGGTTTGTTTTCAGGAACCTATCCTTCTTTTATTCTTTCATCCTATAAAGCCGTGGTTGTGTTGAAGGGATCCAAATTTGGAGGAGGAAAAGGTAATTCTTCTTTCAGAAGGATATTGGTTGTTATACAGTTCAGTTTATCCATTTTTTTAATCATCGGATTTTTAATAATCTCTCAGCAACTGAACTATATACATCATAAAAAACTTGGTTTGGATAAAGATAATGTTGTGTATTTTTATTTGACTCAAAACATCATGCAAAAGTCTGACGTCATCAAAAATACATTGCTTCAAAATCCTGACATTCTAAGCATATCTACTTCAGACCAGTTGCCAACCAATATTTCAAACTCCATTTCCGAGGTATCCTGGGAAGGTAAAAATCCAGATGAAACTATGCTTTTCCATTTTTTATCAGTTGACTATGGATATCAGGATGTATTTCAAATGAATCTAACAGATGGTAGATTTTTTTCAGAAAGTATCCCTTCAGATTCGCTTGCAGTGGTAGTGAATGAAAAAACAATTGAAGTTATGGGCCTTGAAAATCCATTAGGAAAGACGATTAATTTCTTCGGATTTGATGTACATATAATTGGTATTCTTGAGAATTTCCATTTTAAATCCCTGCATACAAAAATAGAACCCATTATATTATTTCAAAAAGCCAGTGAAAATTATATCATGTTTGCCAGGATAAAAAATGAACATATTCCACAAACGATTCAACATATTGAATCTACCTATAAAAATTACCTTACAGATAACCGCGACTTCTTTTATAAGTTTTTAGACGAAGATTATGAATCTTTGTATAACGCTGAAAAAAGAACATCCAAAATCTTTAGTTATTTCGCTATTCTTGCCATTTTTATCTCATGTCTGGGTTTATTTGGACTAGCATCATTTATGGTAGAAAAAAGAGTTAAAGAAATTGGTATCAGAAAAGCCAATGGAGCCTCATTATATAATATTATCGGACTCCTGACAAAGGATTTTACTAAATGGGTAATCCTGTCATTTGTCATAGCCAGTCCTTTTGCGTGGTATATTATGACAAACTGGCTACAAAATTTTGCGTACCATATCAATATTGAATGGTGGATTTTTGTATTGGCAGGAGTAATGGCATTGACTATTGCCTGGGTAACCGTAAGCATTCAATCGATTAAAGCAGCATTGAAAAATCCTGTGGACGCATTGAGATATGAATAAAGTAGCCAACCATATAACTCTAACTAATTGTCAAAAATGGAAAAGGTTTTGACATTATCTTAGTTCACTGGATTAAAAGTATAAAAATATTAAAGGCAAAAGACAAATAAATTAAAACTATGAGATCACATGAAATTGACTACGAAATCCATGGAGATGACATGCAAATTGTCTCTGTAGAATTGGATCCGAATGAAACCGTAATTGCTGAGGCTGGCGCTATGAACTGGATGGATGAAGGCATCACATTCGAAGCCAGGACTGGTGATGGTTCACAGCCAAATCAGGATATATTTGGTAAACTTTTGAATATGGGTAAGCGCGTAATTACTGGTGAGTCGCTTTTCATAACACATTTTACTAATCATGGTCATGGAAAACAGGAAGTAGCATTTGCTGCACCCTACCCAGGTAAAATCATTCCTTTGGATCTGAAAGAAATCGGAGGAGAAATCATTTGTCAGAAGGACGCTTTCCTTTGCGCAGCATTAGGAACCAAAATTGATATCGCGTTTAGTAAACGGTTTGGCGCTGGACTTTTCGGTGGAGAAGGATTTATACTCCAACGAATTAGTGGTGACGGGAAAGCATTTTTACATGCCGGTGGTACCATCGTCAAAAAAGAGTTGAAAGGGCAAACATTAAGGGTAGATACTGGATGTATTGTAGCTTTTTCTCCAAGTATCGATTACGATATACAACAAGCTGGCAATCTGAAATCAATGTTTTTTGGTGGTGAAGGATTGTTTTTAGCAACCCTAAGAGGGCATGGGACTGTTTATTTGCAAAGCCTTCCATTTTCCAGATTAGCGGATCGCATCATTCAACATGCCCCGAGAGCAGGCGGATCTTCAAAAGGAGAAGGATCTGTTTTAGGTGGTTTGGGCAGATTGCTTGATGGAGACTAATAATTACTTTCATATATATTTAAAATGAAATCTTTGATGCATTAATTTTCATTTAGGAATAGTTATGTTTTAGATTTTTTTTTAAGCTGATTATAGTAAATACGCCGCCGTTTAAAATAATTTAATAGCCTAAAAAAATACCATTTCCCCATTCATAATTTTTTATTTAAAACGCGAATCCAGCAGGTAAAAAATACCGTATGTCTGTATGTAGAATATTAGATTCCTGAAAGGTTTTTTAAGCATTTTGCATCAACTAAACCAACCAAATCATGAGGAGAGTTCTCGATCAAATAGTTGCTCGAAAGGAATTTCTGATAATGATCATTGCGCTAATATGTTCTTGCGCTCCAATAGAATATATCGATCCTCAACCAACCATTATTGTAACAGCAGAAGAACCATTTGTAAATCAAAAACAACTTAGTGGAAGAGTAGAGGGCGTTAATCCATTGCACTATAACCTGGTTGTTTATGGAAAAATAAAAGATTTTTGGTTTACAATGCACGACAGAAATTTTCCTATTATTCCTATATCCAATGACCTAAGCTGGACCTGTAACTTGATTATTAATGAAGGAGAACAATTTGATGAACTAACTATTTTTCTAATTCCAAGTGGATATGCTCCGCCAATTATAAATGGCGATAAAATAATCCCATTAAAAATGAATCTGATTGCCATAGCAAAACAGTCTATCGTTTTGAAGGAAGATTCAAAATAAACTATATACATATAGCTAATATGTAATAAATATGAATTTAGGTGAAAAAGGTGTTGGGATTTTTGGAATTACCCTATTAATTGTATTCCCCTGTATTAAGGCACCAAATCCGTTTTGCCGTTTCATTTTCGCACATAACTGTTGGATATTCCAACAACTAATTGAATTTAAATATTTATAAACTCCTGAATTTCTGATCTTTGCATTTTGGCATTTATATTGGAGTCCTTGTGTTTGCAATAATCAATTTATTACAAAATAAATACCATAAGGCAATTTATCATGATTAAAAATTACCTCCTTATCGCATTTAGAAATTTAGTCAGCTATAAACTACACACATTTATCAACTTAATTGGACTAACCATTGGATTGGCTTGCTTTATACTAATCTTATTATGGATAAACGATGAATTTAGCTATGATAAATCGCTGACAAATAAGGATCATATTTATCAATTATCGATAATACATCCAAATGAAATTAAGGATGCCAACGTGCCAAATATATTGCCAGTTTTATTAGCAAATGAATTTTCTGAAATCTCCTACTATACCAGGGTGATTAGATTGAGCAATATAATGACATGTTCATTTCAATATCAAAATAAAAATAAAGGTCAAAAATCATTTATTGAACAAAACGTGTGTCTTGTTGACACTAGTTTTTTTTCTATTTTTTCATACCCGTTACTATATGGAGATAGAAATATAGCACTATCCAAAAAATCTTCTGTTGTATTAAATAAACAAATCGCCTTAAAATATTTTGGTGATGAAAATCCTATAGGAAGCGTTCTTACGCTAAATAATAATGAAAGTTATACCGTATCTGGCGTATTTGAACAACCTGGTAAATCACATCTGAAGTTTGATTTCATAATACCAATCCCAGAAAACCAGTATAACGATTGGAATTGGTCAGACCCTTCCTATATTCTTACCCATGAAAATGTCGCCATAACTGATTTCAAGGATAAAATTGCTAATTATTTTAACCTTCATCAACCCTATGATCTAAAGGGAAATTTCATCGTAACAATTTTACCGATAACTAAGTCATATCTTAGTTTCGGACGCATGAAATATATCTACATTTTTTCAATCGTCGCAATCTTAATACTATTTATTGCCGGTATCAATTATGTTAATTTATCAACCGCAAACTTCTCTAAAAGAACGAACGAAATGCTGATTAGGAAGATTGCCGGGGCGAACAGATCACAATTAATGTTTCAGTTAATCGGTGAATCCGTAATCCTTTCCTTTATTGCTCTTTTTCTCGCATTAATAATGGTTGAGTTAATCCTTCCAAAATTTAATGTTTTATTTGACAAATCATTACAAATAGGATATTCAGCTCATTCATGGAGGATCATTTATTTCCTACTTATAGCTGTTTTTTTTGGATTACTTGCTGGGATTTATCCAGCTATTTTATTATCGAAAAAACAACTTTTTAATAAATTTAAATCAATCTCCTACATTTTAAAATTTAGAAATTACGCAATGATCGCTCAATTTGTTATTTCAATCTTGTTGATTACTTGTTCCATTGCGGTCATTAAACAATTGAATTACCTTCAAAAATCTCCGCTAGGATTTGACCCAGATTACATTATCAAAGTCCCCTTTAACCAGGAAATAGGATCTAAGTTTGATTCCTATTCTACCGAACTTTTAAAGGATCGGAATATTTTGAATATCACCTGTGGACAGTCGGTTCCATTTAACGAAGACTACAAAACCAGTGGTATTGACTGGCAAGGGAAAGATCCAGGTCAATCTCCCGTTTTCAGGTATTCCATAACTACCAGCGATTTTGTAGAAACATTTGGGATGACAATACTTTATGGAAGGAGTTTTTTGAAAGATTATCCATCGGATAGGACGAATTATATTGTTAATGAAGAAGCTGTAAAATATATGGGCTTGGAAAATCCCATCGGTGAAAAAATAAAATTTTGGGATGAACCAGGAGAAATTATTGGAATTGTAAAGGACTTCCATCATGTATCGTTGCACAGAAAAATACTGCCTCATATTATATCAATAAATCCTAAAAATTATAGCGCTTTAAAATATATGTTTATAAAAATTGATGGCCACGAAGTCAAACAATCAATTGCGCATATTCAATCTACTACCAAAAAATTATTCCCAGCGTTTGATTTCGAATTTAATTTTATTGATGGGGAAATTGATAGTCTGTATAACTCAGAACAAAAATTGTCACAGGTAATCTTCATTTTTACAATTATAGCTCTATTTATTTCAACCCTTGGAGTTTTTGGGATGACAGCTTTTCTTGTTGAACAAAAATCAAAGGAAATAGGCATACGCAAAATCAATGGAGCTTCAGTAATGAATATTATTATTTTATTCGAAAAGAAAATTATCATGTGGATAATTGTTTCCACTGTAATTGCGGGACCAATAGCATTTGGAATTTCGTTTATTTGGCTAAATAATTTTGCTTACAAAACGACTCTTCCTTTGTGGATACTATTCCTTTCTGGTGGATTTACAAGCATAATTGCACTAGCAACCTCATGTTATGAAACGGTAAAAGCAGCATTAAAAAATCCGGTGAAATCGTTGCGCTATGAGTGAATTAATTTTTGGTGCACAGCAAAAACATAAAATATTATTCTAATAAATGAATTAAGAAATTACATAAATAAAAAATCGAAAAACTAAATCATGTTCAGCCATATATTTAAAATAGCATTCCGCAATCTGTTTAAGAATAAGCAATTCACAATTATCAATATGCTTGGTCTGGCGATTGGTATCATGTCTTTCCTATTTATCTTTTTATGGGTTCAGGATGAATTGAAATATGACAAATTTCACGAGCACTCCGATAGAATTTACCGTATCGCATGGCAATCAGATAATCCACAAACAAGAACACCACACCCTATGACGTATACGATGGTGTCAGACTTTTCTGAAGTGGAAAACGCGGTGAGTATTTCACCCGTGTGGGGAGAAGGTCTAACTCAGCCAGAAAGGACAGTAAAATATGGCGAGGTGCAATTTGATGAAAGTGCCATTTATTCTGCGGATACCACTTTCTTTGATGTATTTACTTTTCCACTCATCCAGGGAAATCCAAAGACTGCTCTTAAAGATGTAGGATCTATAGTCCTTAGCGAATCTGCAGCAAAAAAATATTTTGGCGATGGCGATCCGATAAATAAAATAATTACTATCAATTTCGGTCAGGATGCTCCTTTTCGTATAACCGGAGTGATGGCTGACATTCCGCCAACTTCACATTTTCATTTTGATTTTTTGATATCCTATGTCACACTCAAGGCTTTTGACAGAGGAGAATACTACACATGGAGTGATTTTGGCCATTACAACTATCTTTTACTGCGAAAAGGCATCAATCCTAAAACACTTGAAACTAAAATGATCGAATGGTCAAAAAAATACATCGATTGGCCTGTTGATGCATTACACGAATTGGATCGGGGTGAAATAGGTTTTAAACTCCAACCCATTACGTCCATCCATCTCCATTCCAAACTAAAATGGGAGTTGGAATCTAATGGGGATATCCTTTACATCTACATTTTTTCAGCCATGGGTATTCTTGTTCTGGTGATCGCCTGTGTCAATTTTATGAATTTGTCCCTTGCAAAATCATCGATGCGAGGGAAAGAAGTGGGTATAAAAAAAGTGGTTGGTGCACTAAGGACATCCATCCAGTTGCAGTTTTTAGTTGAATCGCTGATTTCGGCAATGATTTCAATGATACTGGCAATAATACTATTTGAAATTCTAGCCACCCCTATTGGTAATCTGACTGATAAACAGTTTGTAATATTCTATACCGATCCAAAAGTAGTGCTCCTTCTAGGTGGTTTTGTATTATTTTGTGTGCTTTTAGCTGGACTCTATCCAGCAGTCTTTATGTCAAGATTTTCTCCATATGCAATGCTAAAAGGAAACATAATAAAATCAAAAGGAAAGCCAGCATTGCGAAATAGCTTAATGGTATTTCAATTTTCTATATCGATATTCCTCATTATCGCAACACTTACCATATCACGACAAATTACCTATCTGAGAACACAGAAACTAGGCTTTGACTCGTCACAACTGATTGTAATACCCATTAAAGACACGTTGATGCACAACAATTATGAAACGACAAAATCCGAGTTTCTTAAATATCATAATGTCCTGAGCATTACTGCTGTTTCCAATATTCCAGGTCATAGATTCAATCAGAATCCAATTCAATGGTTAGAAGGAGAAGACTATATTGATGCCTCTGAGCTGAAGGTCGATCCCGATTTTATAGAAACGTTGAATATAAAAATGGATGCAGGTCGTTTTTTTTCAAAAGACCGACCTGCTGATATTGAAAATGCTTTCATAATCAATAAAACTGCCGCATCACTTTTTAAATGGGATTCTCCACTACAGCAAAATATTGTATGGTTTGACGATGAAGTGACCAGAAGAGGCAAGGTGATAGGTGTACTCGATGATTTCCATTTTCAATCACTACACAGTACCATCGAACCATTAATTATTCATTTTCAACCGTCAGATTTTAACTATTTCATCGTAAAAATCAACAGCGAGGATATTCCAAACACAATAAATTCTCTTGAAAAAACCTACAGCAGACTGGACCCTCAACATTCATTCGATTATTTTTTTCTTGATGAAGATCTGGCCAAGTTGTACAAATCAGATGAAAGGATGCAAGAAGTGGTAGGGTATTTTACGTTGCTAGCTATTTTCATTTCCTGTATTGGTTTGTTTGGATTATCAGCCTTTTCAGCTGAGCAACGAACAAAAGAAATTGGAATTAGAAAGGTTAATGGAGCAACTACTCTCAATATATTGACTATGTTGTCAGGAGAATTTTCAAAATGGATTGCGCTTTCTGCAATCATCGCTACTCCTATTACATGGTATATTCTCCATAATTGGATGCAGAATTTTGCTTATAAGGCTGGTACACCATGGATTTTTTACCCTTTAGCTTTACTGATTACACTCCTGGTTTCTTGGCTTACGATTGGCCCACAATCGATCAGATCTGCTTTGAGAAACCCTGTAGATTCATTGAAATATGAATAATTTATTTTTAGGATGCTAAAATGACATTTAAAGATAAGGCTAACAAAAAATTATGTGATTGTTAAATCAAAATAGGTTAAATTATTATTTGCTATCTCGTCCGGATGAGAATGACACCATTGGCACCACGCGTACCATATATGCCCGCTTCAGCATTTTTAAGTACTCTTATAGACGTGATATCATTCGTATTAATTGAATTGGTTACTTGTGCATAGTCTGAACCTAAAACTGTTCCATTTAAAACATAAAGCGGATCTGAGTTGATAAATGAACTTATACCACCTATTCTTACTTTTACAAATTCGCCTTGTCCTGTTACTACAACTCCAGCCACACCTCTTAGCATATCTGCCAGTGATTTGTTCGAAGGTGTTTTTTCGTTTTGTTGGGCTGTAGAACTTGACTGGCTTATATCCTTTTCTAACGCTAATCCATATCCAGTATCGACAACTTCAGGCTTTTTCTCTTCTCTGACTTTTATTGTGCCTTTCGAGCCAGAACAATCAGTAAACAACACTATTGTGAAATAGAATAAAAATAAATAAAGTATGGATCGTAGCCTTTTCATTGTACTGGAATAAAGTCCCATAAATAAACATTAAAACTATTTGAGAATAATATTGACTTAACTGAAAGAATTATAAAGATTTCTGTAGCTGAAAATTTATTTTGTTCGAATCAAAATTACCCCATTTGCCCCGCGCGTACCATAAATCGATGCATCTGAGCCTTTAAGTACTCTAATGGATGTGACATCGTTTGGGTTGACCATATTTGCAACCTGGGCAAAACTATTACCGATCGAAGTACCATTAACTACAAAAAGTGGACTAGTTCCAGACATAAACGATTCCGAACCACTAACTTTTACATTAAGATTTTGTCCACTTCCACTAACCTGTACACCAGGAAGTCGCCTGATCATATCACCAAGTGATGTATTTGATTTGCGCTCTTCATTGGGCTTTACCTCAAAATTAGCCTGATTTGTATCCTTAGCCTGTACTTGCTGGTATCCATCATCGACTACCTTCGGTGGATTTTTTTGACTTTTACTACTTGAGTTGTTTGTGGAAGCACATCCAGAAAAGAACACCAGAATCAAAAAAATAAGAAATAAACTCAAATTGATTTTGAACTTTTTCATGACGCTAAATTTTAGTATTAAAAAGTATAACCAAGTTAGGCTAATTGCACTGAATATCCTATATCTGTACTTCCGAAATAATAAAACTAAACCAAAGTTTAGTTTGGTTTTTTAATAAAAAAAAAGGAGGAATAATCCTCCTTCAAAAAAACTGCAAGTCAATTCCTTGACTTCAATTAATACCTTGTTTCCTTGTCAATCTTTCTTACAATAGACTTTTGACATATTAAGATGTCAAGGCCGTGGTAGAAATGAAAATGACAATCAAAACCAGCAAAGCAATAGTCAGATTAACGATTTTTTTCATCGGTTTTTCCATAACATTCAAATTTTATTCAATACTGTGTTCATATACTAAACGATATATTGTATAAAACATTTTTAACCAAATTGTTTTAAGTATTAAAAAATAATTGGGCCATCCGCACTGTCGACGAATGGCCCAATTAAAAAAGTATTATTTATTTAAAGAATTATTCGATAAGCATCTTCTTAACTACTTCTTCTCCATTACTTTGCAATCTATAAAGGTAAACGCCAGGTTTCAATGCTCTTGAGGATTGACCTTTATCCCATGAAAGCTCATAAACGCCAGGATTATAATTTTGTTTATCAAAGAAAATGACTTCACCAAGTAAATTGATGATACTAAACTCAGCCAAACCTTCTTTAGCAATCTTAAACTTGATTTGAGTTTGATAATCAAATGGGTTTGGAACATTCTGGAACAGTTCTAATCTACCATTTTTGAGTTCATTGAGATTTACATTTGCTGAAACTGATTTAATATTCATCAAATTCAACTTGCTGTCAAAAGCCCATGCTTCAGTGATTTTAGAATTCAAATCTACAACGGTCGTGGCATTTTTATCTTTTGCTACAAACTCTAATACAAACAGGGTTGTACCATCCTCCAAAGCTATTGATTTCCCACTAAACTCATCCCACATGGTGGTTAGTACACCTTCATGCACCAGTTGCTCATTAAAATAGCCTTCCAAACGTTGCTCAGTTGTTCCAAAAAATTCCAGTTGAGTTGGATCCCAGGTTATGCTAAATTGATATCCGCTTATATCATTGAAATCCTTAACGATTATTGGAATCTGTACAAGCTCATTTTCCAATCGTATGTTTTCCAAATTAAGTTCGATATTGCCCTTATTGGTCCGTCCTGCAGATGAATTTGTCCAGGAATTATCAACATCGCCCACTTTTACTCCCTTAAAGTTCATATTTACATCCTGATCTTCCAGCGATACCGCAACACTAGTTGTAAAACTAAATGGGTCATTGGTTAGGTCCACGGTTTCAGGTATAAATAACCAATTCAAACCGCTAATAAATCCGTCCTCTATCCCAAGTACGACCTTGCGCATTTCCACCAAATCAATTGCAGAAATCGTTTTGGAGCCGTTAACGTCTGCTGAAATCTCCTGGTATGGACTTATAAACTTTTCGATTTGCAAAATATGTCGTCTGGTTCTAATGATATCCAAAGTTGTGACAACATTACTCAAAGGCAAATTATCTGTCTTATCAGCAGATATTGTATATAAAGATTGCCCATAGGTATCTAAAGCATAGTCTCCGATATTATCAGTAACCTTTTGAATTTCTTCATCCGTTCCAACAGCCAATACATTTACTTCATTAACCGGTACGCCATTGTCGGTAAGTACATTTCCGGAAATAAATCGATTCTGAAGGATATTGATCATAATATCTTCGGCTGTATAAGGCATATCAATATCATCAATGGCCGTGATCTTTATGAATTGCTTTTCAAAACGCAGCTGAGCCTGTGGTTCACCATTATTGGCCTTAAACCGGATCGAAAATAGCTTTGTTCCATCTGGCAGGTCAACTGGACTTTCATTTGAATCATTGAAATATAGTTTCCCATTTTCCACTTCCGTCAAATCAAAATCACTCATATTAGCTTCTCCACTGTCTTCAACACCAACAAAAGTTAATGCTGCGGCATCCCATCCGAGAGCAACCTGAGCACTGATGATATCGGCTAATTGATCTGCATAAACAGGCATTACGAATTCTCTTCCTGCCTTAGCTTGCACATCCTCAAATCTGAATTTCACAGGTGAAACAAATTGCAGCTCAAAACGGTCACTATCATAAGTTTTTTTAATATTCTGATCAATTACAAAATTGACAGAAGTGCTAGATCCTATAATTGTGGTTTTATTAAGGTAATTGTCTCTTAACCGCATGATTGTTCCCGTTTCAAAATTTTCAATTTTTGGGAAAGTAAATGCATATGAGCCAAAATAATACGGATCAAAGTCAATTTTTACTTTTTTGACTCCTCTGGTTGATCCCATGGAATTAATAGCCAACAACGGACCATTATCCAATTTAAATGATAGATTGACCCAACCTCCAGCTAGCTTTCTGGCATCGACAAGTGGATCATAACCATCCGTTGTTGCCTCGTCAAAGACAATTACAGCATCATCATAATTATTCTTATCAGATGTGATTTTCACAACTATCCTGGCAATTTCTTCTTTTGCTAGTCGCAAAAATGAATTCCCATTTGCCGAAGATTTAGCATGTTCATTTATAGAAACAACTGCAGTATTATCTATTGCTTTTATAAAAAAGGCCTGTCCGGAAGCAATATATTGTGTATGCCCTAAAGTAGAACCTATACTGCTGTATGTCCCATATTGTTGGGCTGTTGGATTCCAGATGTAGACCGCGTCACCTGCCACGTTGGAATGGACAAAATCTCCTTCAGGATCGTCCCAATTCAATTCACTTGGGTAAGGATTGGCGTAAAAATTCCAACCTCCACCATCTAAGGAAGAAGAAGTAAAAGAAATTGGAAAGGTATATGTTTCTGTTCCGGAAATACTATTGTTATCTCCTAATCCGATTGTCGGAGCTCCCTTGTTTTCAATCGTTAATGTAGGACTATAAAACTGCGTCCATTCCCAAAGCTTACTGCCTTGCCCAACTGTAATGGCATCTCCAGTCGTAGTATAAGGGACCCATCCATCATATCCATTTTGTCCTTGGGTACCAAGTGGTTCACTATAATGTGCAAAATTAGTACTTCTCCATGAATTTGGCTGACCTGCTATTCCCTGTATATAGACATCATCGATCCATTCAGCTACAGTTTGGCCTTTAATAGGTGTACCAACATACCGCCAACCTTGTGGTCCAGTTCTCAAACTGCGCTGCCAGACGACATTACCACTTAGCGTAGCACCATCCTCGATGGCAGCAATTCTCGCTGTGGCTAATGGAGTTGAAATAAGCGTAAAATTACGATCATCGCTGGTACCATCTGCATCAAAATTAGCTCCGCCATTTAATTTTAAAGTGTTGATTAAATTGATGTGAATATTAGCGCTTACTGTAGCTGATACATCGATGGTGATATTGTAAAAATTAACTATTTTATTCGGATCAGAACTTTTAATACTTTGTGCACCGCTTCCATTAAATAAAGTTGTTCCACTTAAATCGTTATAATTACCTGTAGGGCCATCAATAGACAGAACACCGGAAATCTCAAGGGTTGCTCCAGTTGCAAGATTTAAAGTCCCTCCGTCCTCTACAGTTACATTATTATAGCTCTGTGTCCCAGATATAGTAACAACCATTCCATTAGGAACAGTTAGGTCATTACCTGGATTCCCTTTTATTATTATTCCAGTTGTATCAGAACGCAAAATACTTGCCTGGTCTGAAGTAATTAGTGTAAAACTTTCATTGTTTTTAGAGTAATCAATGTTGTTGTCCCAGATAGCATATCCATTCAACAGGTTCTGTGGATTTAAAGGTGTACCAGAAATATCACCAGTACCAGAATTAAATCCTATGGAAAGCCCAATACTGGATGATTCATCCATATCTCTATTCCCATTTTCATCGATGGCTTCCACTTCAAGTGAACCAGTATCATTCCCATTACTTATATTATTATCGTAAGAAATAATATTCAGCCTATCTGCAGTTACATCTACAGTATGAATTGGTGAAATTATGCCATCGGTAAATGGCGTATCAAACTGGGTACCATAATTTGACGTTAGGAATGGTGTGAAAAAGATCACAAAATCTATCGGCATTCCATCCAACAGGCCTGAGGTTTGTAGATATACGCTCAATGTCACCTTTTCAAAATCGCCATCCGCTATTACCAGCGATCCAGGATCTAATACAAGGTCGATTTTATCACTTAGAATTAACTGATTGGCAATGGGTATATTATTTCCAATACTGTCTTTCAATGTCACTCCAGTAATTACGTTTGTTAAATCAGTTGTTCCCATTGAAAACCCCCTGCCAATCTCCATAAATGTTACGTTCGTAGGTGATCCATCGGAAGTCCCTTTATCTCGTATCACAAATGACCAGACCTCCACAGCTTCTGCAGGTGTATCAGCTGTTGATAGTATAGCCTGG
>JAHEMV010000501.1 GCA_024643455.1 Cytophagales bacterium | reverse complement strand
TCTCTCACCGCTGATTTTCAGATTCACTGGCCCCGGTTTAAGCGGTATCTCTTCAGATGCATAGGTTATCGTGCCAAACTGCAGTCTTACCACCAGGGACCTTTTGCCTCCATTTTTATGAACCATCAGGTCAAAATGAGAACCATTATTCAACAGGATCATTCCTGCCTCTTCATTTTCATTTTTAGGATCAAACTCGATTTGTGTTGTTGCATTAAAAATTAAATCCTGCAACCTTCTGCCTACAAAGGTCGGCGAACCCCTTTCCCCTATTTTTAGCGCAGACCCCTTCAATCCCAATACACTTTTTTTTGCATCCAGCATATAGTTGCTATTATCAGGATGTTGAATGTAATTCCATTCCATCCCTAGTTTTTCCGAATCAAAATCCACTTTTGATGCTTTCTGAGGAAAAGGCATTAATGGTAGTGTCGGGAAGGTCATGTTGACATTGGCAGTACCGTTACCATTGACTACAGGCCAGCCATTCTTAGGCCAGGTGACAGGTGCCAGGCATGTTTCGCGACCGAGAATATGCTGAACACCTCCTGCCATAGTAGCTATGCTGCGGTATCCGTGAAAAACAATCCACCATGAACCGTCATGGGCCTGGACCATATCTGCATGCCCGACTCCCTGGATGGGGTTGCCCTGTCCTGCTGCGTTGGCATGAGCCAGAATTGGATTAGCCGGATTGTCAGTATATGGCCCCCAAATGTTAGTACTACGTGCGATTGTTTCGGAATGAGCTTCTTCAGTGCCCCCTTCAGCAGCCATCAGATAATAATATCCATCTTTTTTATAAATATGAGGCCCTTCTGCGTACCTTCCTCCTGTACCATACCAAACTTTACGACCCTCGGTCAAGAATTCGCCTGTTTTCAGGTCAATTTCATACAAAATGAAAGGTGAAGAGATCACATAGACTTTTCCATCGTCATCAAAATACAGATCCGGATCAATGCCGGGTGCTTTTATCCAAAGAGGATCGGACCATGGGCCGGCCGGATTTGTTGCTGTCACATAAAAATTACCACCACCAAAAGTATTGGTTGTAATCATATAAAATGTTCCTTCATGATATCGTATAGTGGAAGCAAAAATACTCATCCCCATGGGTAACTGTTCCTTGCGGTCAATGCAATAACCAATTTGCTCCCAATTGATCAGGTCTTTACTATGAAATATTGGCACACCCGGGAAGTATTCAAAAGTGCTGTTTATTAAATAATAATCATCCCCAACCCGGCATACACTTGGATCTGAATAAAATCCAGGGATAATCGGATTGTGAAATGTGACCTTTTCATTTGGATCCTGTTCTGCTGCGAATGGATTTCTTCTTTCAATTCCCTGAAATACACTTGTACTATTCTGGGCAAATAATTGGATACCCATTAGTAACATTATAAAAAATAATAATCTTCTCATCTTAATAAATTTTTGCACTGCTATACAATAGTCTGCTTTTCAAGTTTATTTTGTCATAATTTCGATTGTGGATCCTTTCAAACCTTCTGCATTGGCAGAAATTGATATTAATCCAGCTTCCTTTCCGATAGGACGGATTATGGCCAGGCATTTTCCATGCCATGACTTTTTATGTGGTTGCTGAAAACTCGACATATCAATTGGACTTCCGCTCCCCACACCGGCAATTTCTCCATGGCCATTTAGCTCAAAGTTGACCAGGATATCATTGGCATTAGGGATAATATTTCCCGCTTCATCAATAATCTCGGCCATCACATACGAAAGATCATTCCTGTCTGCATGAATAGCATTTCGATCTGCGACTAGTCTTATTGCAGCTGGTTTTCCAACAGTTTTTAGGGTATCAGCGCCTGTTTCCACTCCGCCAGTATAACTTCGCGCAATCAATATCCCGGGTTTGTAAGGCACTTCAAAAGTAGCTGTGATGGAGGTATCCCCTTCGATCACCTGCTCACCGATTATTGCACCATTTAATTCCAGTTTTACCAGAGGGCTTCGTGTATATACGTGTACCTGCATTATTTCACCTTCATGCCCTTCCCAGTTCCAGCTGTTAAGCTCTTCAGGCCATCCCCATGGGCTTACGTTCTCTTTCATCCCCGAAGGTATAGGTTCATGTACCAGCATTTCGATAGTACTTTTTCCCCATACCACTAACTGATGATCATACCTTGGTTTTATATTTCCAATCAAATCAATATCGCCCTGGAAATCATTGAATATTGGCCACGAATCTCTCGAGAAAAAAGCACCCATCATCGCCATACCATTGGTTGGCGCATCGGGAACAATTCTTGATAGACCAACACCTGCTTCACCCAGGTAATCCATGGCAACCCATGCAAAATTGCCAATCACGTAAGGATAATCCTGAACCGTTTTCCAATTCTCAAGTGAATAAAGTGGCATAAACTCTGTTGCTACCATTACCCGATCAGGATAAAGTTCATGATCTTCAACATATCGGTCATACATATAATTGTAGCCGACTACATCAAGCAAAGCCAGGTGAGGTGCCGAATCATGCCAATTGCTTTGTTGGCCCCTCCTTCGTGCAAAGTCATTGAATCCTTCTGTAACCGCCCTGGCATTGTCCAGATTGCGAATGGTCCCGGCCAGATTTTTTGCTATCCTAAACCCAGTAGTATCCAGCGCTTCGTGTATTTCATTTCCTATACTCCACATAATTATCGAAGGATGATTTCTGTCACGCGTTACCATGCTCTCCAAATCCTTCTGCCACCATGCCTTGAAATCTTTGGAATAATCTTCTTCTGAAACTTTAGGCTCTTCCCAATTATCAAAAATTTCATCTATAACAAGAATTCCCAACCTGTCGCATACATCAAGAAGATACGGAGAGGGAGGATTATGACTGCATCGTATCGCATTGAATCCAGCATTTTTTAGAATTTCCATTTTCCTTTCTTCTGCCCGGTCAATTGCTTTCGATCCCAGCGGCCCGTTATCATGATGAAAGCAACCCCCTATCAATTCAATGGATCTGCCGTTGAGTAGAAAACCTTTTTCAGCGCTAAATTCAATAGAGCGTATGCCAAATTTGGTATCTGATCTGTCTGCAAGGTTTTTGTTCTGGAGTATACTCACCCTTGCTGTATACAAATTTGTATCGTCAATGGACCAAAGCGCGGGATTGGCAACAGTCAAATTTTGTTCAATATTCATCCTTTCATGCGATGGAACTTCTACAGTTTGTTCTGTAGTCATTGCAACATTTCCATCCGGATCAATTATCTGAAGTTGTACCTTCACTGTGGCGATTTCATTTTCAGAATTAATAATTGTTGTGGAAACATTTATATCCGATGATGATTCACTAACTGAAGGTGTTTGCACATGTACGCCCCATATCCCTATATGAAGTGGATTTACAAGTGAAAGCCATGTGTGACGGTATATCCCTGAACCGGAATACCACCGCGAATTACCTCCTTCATTCTTAACTTGGACCGCAACCACATTGGATTGACCAGCTTCGTTGAGATAAGAAGTAATATCATAATAAAAGGAAGTGTATCCGTAAGGATGCGAGCCCACATGTTTCCCATTTACCCATACATCGGAATTCATGTAAACGCCATCAAATTCCAGATAAGCAATCTTTTGGCTGTCAGTTTTTTCGATCGTAAAGGTTTTCCTGTACCATCCTGTTCCACCAATGGTATAACCCGTTCTCATTTTGCCAGGAGATGCTTTGGAAAATGGACCAAGAATACTATCAGCAATCTGACTGGGAAGATCTTCAATACTCCAGTCGTGCGGGAGATCTAATGATCTCCATTGGGTATCATTAAAAGAAGGATCTTCTGCTCCATCTGGATTGTCCTTGACGAAACGCCAGTTATCATCAAAGGATATCCTGCGGTTTTCGTCTTTATTATCCTGAACACCACAAGAAAGATTGACAATTACCAGTACAATAAAAAAGGGCGCCTTAATAACATTTTTTATATTCATAGTCAAGAAGTGCTAAAATGAAAAATCACTTTAAATTTGAAATTTGAATTACCTTT